>JAICEJ010000303.1 GCA_025924215.1 Candidatus Binatia bacterium | reverse complement strand
TAACGCCCCGCTCAACCAATGGCTGCAGGAAAAAGAAAAGGAGTATCTGGCGCAAAAACTCGATGATTTCGGCGGCAACGTCGGACTCACCGCAAAAAGCTGCCGGATCGGCGTGCGCACCCTTTCCCGTAAGATGCGCGCTTACGGCCTCGATAAAAAGCTGTTCAAACAAAAAAGCGACGTCGCAAAAGCTATCCTACCCAAGACAGGCCAGGCCTGATCAATCCCGCAGATTTAGCTCACCGTTTCCGGCATTCCTTCTCTACTCTCCGTACGAGATTTTGTTTCATCCACCTTTGAATCCGTGCCGGAGGTACGCGGCGGTCTCAACTTCGTGGCATAATTTATTAGATTGTATATCGCCACTCTAATTTGCTAGACATACGGCCAAGGTTCTTCTGTTTCACCCGGGATTGCTGCACTCAAACACAGAAGCCTTCGCTAAGCATTTTCTCCGCTGGTTGGCCGGCGCAAAGCAACCATGAGAAGATCGAACTGGGACCGATTCAGGTGCTAAGCGGCGGGTTGAGGGCTATTTTCTAACTAATTTAATTTTAATGCAGTTTGTTCGAGATGTTTGATCATTGTGCGCAGTAAACTTCAAATCAACATCAAGACCGAAAGAGAGAGGAACGATGACAGAACAGCAGTCGAAAGTGGCTCAACTTCTGAGAAAAAATGAGCGAGATGTTTTACAGCAGTGGTTGTCGTACCAGATCTCCGCGACAACGATGCGAGCCGATTTGATCAAGGAGAGCGATTTGCGCGAGCAATCGCGTCGGTTTCTGCAACTCTTTACCGCGGTTGTGCAACAGAACGGGGATGACGAAAATACCGGCTCCTGGAAATCGGTCAAAGACATGCTCGGCGAAGTATCGCGCAGCCGAGTTGCTCAGGGTTTTAGCCCGTCTGAAACGGCCACGTTCGTTTTTTCCCTGAAGCAGCCGATGTTCGATATGTTGCGGCGCGAGATACGCGACGTTGAAGAACTGTGTCGCGAAATCTGGGCGACCACGGCTCTGCTCGACAAGCTCGGACTGTACACCACGGAAGCCTACCTGCATAGCCGCGAGTCGATCATCTCGCGGCAGCAGCAAGAATTGATGGAGCTATCCACTCCCGTGGTCCAGCTCTGGGACAATGTCCTCGCGCTGCCATTAATCGGTACACTCGACAGCGAACGCACTCAAGTGGTGATGGAGAACTTGCTCGAGAAGGTGGTCGAAACCGGCGCATCCATCGCAATCATCGATATCACCGGCGTTCCCACGGTGGACACACTGGTTGCGCAACATCTGTTGAAGACCGTGGCCGCCGCGCGGCTCATGGGAGCCGATTGCATCATCAGCGGCATTCGTCCGCAAATCGCGCAAACCATCGTTCACCTGGGCATCAACCTCGCCGATATCATCACTAAAGCGACCTTAGCTGATGCATTCGCCATTGCCCTGCAGCGAACCGGAGCCAAGGTGACGCGCGTGAGCGGCAAACAGTGAGGTGATTGATGGAACGGATTCCAATCCTGAAAATGGGCCGCTTTCTACTCGTGACTATTCAGGTGGACATGCACGATCGCTTGGCGATGACGCTTCAAGAGGATTTGACGGATCGTATCGTCAAAGACCACGCGCACGGCGTGTTGCTTGATATTTCCTCGTTGGAGATCGTCGACTCGTTTATCGGGCGCATGATTGGCCACATTGCCGGCGTTTCGCGCGTGCTCGATGCCGAAACCGTGGTGGTGGGAATGAGACCTGCCGTCGCCATTACGCTGGTAGAGTTGGGCATGACCCTCGACGGAGTCAGCACCGCGCTGAATGTCGATACGGGTATGGCGATGTTAACCGCCTCGCTGGAAGAGAGGGAAAAACTTAATGGTGGTTCTCAAAGATGAGACTGCTTCAATTCGGAGTTCTGACGACATCGTCAGAGTGCGCCGAATTGTCCGGGAGTGGGCGGTTTCGCTGGGGTTCAGTTTAGTGGATCAGACCAAGGTCGTCACGGCAGCCAGCGAGTTGGCACGTAATGTCATTGATTACGGCGGCGGCGGCGAGTTCCGGATCGAGGCGCTCAACAATGATGCCCGGCGCGGGCTGCGGCTGACGTTTTCCGATCAGGGACCGGGTATTGTTGATCTGGAACAGGCAATGAAGGACGGGTTTACCACCGGCGGAGGGTTGGGTCTCGGGCTCGGCGGCGCCAAGCGGTTAGTAAACGAGTTCCTGATCGATTCGAAACCAGGGCGAGGCACTACTGTGGTGATTGTCCGCTGGAAGAATCTATGATCCCAGTTTGGGAAAGGCAGAAGACTTTTGAAATAAGTGAGCCAAGCCACGTCGCCGAGGCGCGGCGCTTTACCAGGGAGTTGGCCGAAGACGCGAGGTTTAACGAATATCAAACCGGCGGCGTCGCGCTCGTTACCACTGAATTGGCAACCAACCTGCTGAAGCACGCCAGCGGCGGTGAGATCGTCGTCCGACCCCTCGTTGAGCGGGGCATCGCAGGGGTGGAACTACTAGCTCTCGACAAAGGCTCGGGAATCGCGAATGTTGCTGAATCTTTGCGCGATGGCTATTCGACTGCTGGGACTGCCGGCACGGGTCTTGGTGCCATCGCCCGGCTGGCTGCCGAATTCGACATTCAAACTCAGCCGGGTAAGGGTACCGCCGTGATGGCCCGGCTCTGGGGTGGCAAGCTTGGCGAGGCGTCTCAAGATCACATTTCGATTGGGGCGATTTGTAAGCCGATGCCCGGCGAGACGCGTTGCGGTGATGGATGGGGCTGCGAGCTCCTCGCAGATCGGTGCATTTTGGTGCTGGTCGACGGCCTGGGCCACGGAACGGGTGCTGCGGCCGCAGCCGAACTGGCCGTTGCCAGCGTGCGCCAGCACCGCGCCAAAGCTCCGGCGGCAATCGTTCAATACGCTCACGACGCGCTACGTGCCACGCGCGGCGCGGCTCTCGCCGTGGCGGAGGTCGATTTGGCTCAGCAATCGCTGCGTTTTTGTGGCATAGGAAACATTTCCGCCACTATAATTTCTGGAGACAGCCTGCGCCATCTAGTTTCTTACAACGGTACTGCTGGTCATGAAGCGCGCAAGATTGTCGAGTTCACCTATCCGTGGAGCGCAGACGCGCTGTTGATCATGCACTCTGACGGACTGATGACGCGCTGGAATCTGCAGGCCTATCCTGGGTTGCTTCAGCGTCATCCAAGCCTTATCGCCGGTGTGCTTTATCGTGATTTTGTCCGCGGCCGCGATGACGTCACTGTCCTAACCGCCAAATGCCGTGGGGTGAGTACTGAGCAGTAAGCTGGGCAATGGATCAGCCGCGATTCCGAATACGGAGATATGTTTACTTGATGGCTTGTTTAGGAGTTGCGCTGAGAGCCGTATCAGAACGACAAACCAGGACAGCCTATGAGTTATTCGATCACCAGCCTTAGCATCGAATACGAGCACGATGTTGTCTTAGCGCGCCAACGGGCGCGCGAGATCGCCGCGTTGCTTGGCTTCGATAATCAAGATCAGACGCGCGTTGCCACGGCAGTCTCCGAGCTGGCGCGCAACGCTTTTGTTTATGCCGGCCGTGGCAGGGTGGATTTCGAGATTGAAGGGCGGACGGTGCCGCAGCTTTTCGTTATCCGGATTGGCGACAACGGTCCCGGTATCGCAAATCTTCAGGAAATTCTGGAAGGGGGTTATGTGTCGCGCACCGGAATGGGGATTGGGCTGATTGGCGCCCGGCGCCTGGTCGATCAATGCGAGATCCACAGTGATCCCAAAGAAGGAACCAAGATCGCTCTCCGAAAAATTATGCCGCGTCATGCGCCGCTCGTCACAACCGCGTCTCTGCACAGTTTGGTCGATCACTTGTCGCAGCGGCGGCCGCAGGGTCCGATGGAGGAAGTCCAACAGCAAAATCGGGAGCTGGTGCGCGCTTTAGCGGAGTTGCGCGAGCGGCAAGATGAGTTGGCGCGGATCAATCGGGAACTTGAAGACACAAACCGCGGCGTGGTGGCGCTTTATGCCGAGTTAGATGAAAAGGCCAGTCACTTGCGTCGCGCCGACGAAATGAAGTCACGCTTTCTTTCCAACATGAGTCACGAATTTCGCACGCCGCTCAATTCGATTTTGGCATTATCGGGATTGTTGCTGGAGCGCGCCGATGGGGAACTAACGAGCGAGCAAGACAAACAAGTTTGTTTTATCCGAAAGGGCGCGGAGACTCTGCTGGAGTTGGTAAACGATCTATTGGATTTGGCAAAAATCGAGGCCGGCAAGGTCGAGGTCCAGCCGGTCGACTTCGAAGTGTCCAATCTTTTCAGCGCGCTCCGCGGCATGCTGCGTCCGCTCCTGGTGACTCAGAGCGTTGGCCTGGTTTTCGAAGATCCCGGGGAGATTCCTTGTTTATACACTGATGAAGGCAAGCTGTCGCAAATCCTCCGCAATTTTATTTCAAATGCGCTGAAGTTCACGGAACAGGGTTTGATCTCGGTTGCAGCAACTTTCAATAAAACGGATCGGACGGTGACATTTGCTGTCTCGGATACCGGTATGGGTATCCCGACTGAGGACCAGTCGAAGATTTTTGAGGAATTTGTCCAGCTCGAAAATCCGGCACAACGAAAAATCAAGGGCACTGGTCTCGGGCTTCCCCTGTGCCGCAAACTAGCTACACTGCTGAATGGAAAAATTGATCTGGTGAGTCAGATAGGGATCGGTTCAACGTTTTCAGTGACGATTCCGCTTTATCATTCGCACGTGCTGGAGAGCCAGACAGTCGGGGAAGCGAAACCGGCGGCTTTATGGGAAATCGATGAAACACGCATTCCCATTTTGGTTCTGGAGGACGCTCCGGAGACTCGCCTCCTCTATGAAAAGTTTCTTCGTCAATCTGCGTTTCAACAGATCTCGGCGAACAACCTGGGTGAGGCCCGCCGAATACTACAGCAGGTTCGGCCGCGCGCCATTGTTATGGATATTCTTCTACGCGGTGAAGACTCGTGGACCTGGTTGGCCGAGCTCAAGGCGGAAAGCGCGACGCGGGACATTCCGGTGCTGGTTATCACCAGTGTCGACGACGAACGCAAGGGCCTATCCCTGGGCGCAGATGCTTACTGCCTGAAGCCGATCGGGCGCGAAACCTTGATCAGCCATCTTTATGCTCTTACCGCTGCAAGTGCAGAAATCCCAGGAGCAGAACAAGCGCTCCAACACGGAAATGAGCAGCCCTGTATCTTGATCATCGACGACGAGCCGGTGGACCGCTACATACTCGTGCGCCTTCTCGAGCAGCAGCCATGCATCGTTGAGCAGGCGGCAAGCGGGTTGGAAGGTCTTAAAATCTTGCAAGAAATCAAACCGGATCTCATTTTTCTGGATCTCAACATGCCGGGTCTCTCAGGCTACGAGGTTTTGAATCACATTAAGGCCCATCCGGCTACACGCAATATTCCGGTGGCGGTGGTGACATCGGCCGAGCTTGACGGGCATCAGCGTCAAGAACTCAAAGAAAAGGCCTATGCGCTAATAAATAAGGTTGACCTCTCAGCCAAAGCCGTTGATGATTTGCTTGCGGCAGCGATGGCGCCGGCGGCCCTGCAGGCACGATTGGTCGAGTCGCACAGTTCCGAGGTTAGCGGCAACGGCTGAAATCGCATCGACCAGCAGAGTCGGCTGGATTCGCATGAGAGACGCTCATGACTGAACCGTTGGCCCATACTATTGTCAATGTAGATGATGATGATGCCGGCCGTCATACCAAGAGCCGTATCCTTCGCCGCGCCGGCTATCGGGTGCTCGAAGCTTCAACCGGCGCAGACGGTCTTGGTTTAGTGGCCGAGGTAAAACCGCAGCTGCTCCTTCTGGAAGTGAACTTGCCGGATATGAGCGGGCTGGAGGTTTGCCGCATGCTTAAAGCCAACCCTTCAACGTCCGACATTCTCGTTTTGCAGATTTCAGCTTCGCGGGCTACGGCAGAAGACCGTGTGTTTGGCTTGGAAGGCGGAGCGGATGCTTACCTGACTGAGCCGGTGCAAGCAAAGGAGCTGGTTGCAACCTCCCGCGCACTACTGCGTCTTTACAGCCGTGAACAAGAAAACCGAAAATTGCTGGCTGCCTTGCGCCGCAGCGAAGCGCAGTTTCGCGCCAGCTTCGAGCTGGCCGGCGTCGGCAAGACGCAAATCGATGCCTCAACGGGAAAATTCATTCGCGTCAATAAATGTTTCTGTGAGCTGGTTGGTTATACCGAGTCAGAGCTGTTGGGCTTGTCGCCATCCGAC
>JAICEJ010000302.1 GCA_025924215.1 Candidatus Binatia bacterium | reverse complement strand
GTGACGTAAAGCATCGTCGAGCCGAGCTGCTTTGCCAACGCGCGGATTTTACCGCGAACTTCTTCTCGCAGCCGCGCATCTAAGTTACTTAGCGGCTCGTCCATCAATACGATCTGCGAATTCACCGCGATGGCGCGTGCCAACGCGACTCGCTGTTGCTGCCCGCCGCTGAGCAAAGTCGCGGGTCGATCGGCTTGTTCTTCCAATTGCACCAGCCGTAAAGCTTCCTTGACCCGTTGGGCGACCTCGCGGCGAGGAATCCGCTGCGATCCCTCAGCCAGAGGTAATGCGATGTTCTCGCAAACGGAGAGGTGAGGCCAGACTGCGTAGGACTGAAAAACCATGCCCAGCTTGCGCTGCTGAGGAGGAATCCAGGTTGGAGGATTGTCAGAGGAGACGACTCTGTCGCCGATGCGGATTTCGCCGGAATCAGGAGTTTCCAGGCCGGCAATGCAGCGCAGTAGAGTGGTTTTTCCCGAGCCGCTGGCGCCGACGATGACGAAGAGTTCACCCTCCGCTATTTCAAGATCGAGAGACCTAATGGCTGCGATGACGCCGTCGCTAACGTCGAAACGTTTCTGCAAACGGCGGATTGAGATCATAGAATGAGGCTAGCTAATTGCTGTGTTGGTCTCGGCGCTAATTGTCAATCTTTGTCTGTTGTGCCATGCGCGAGGATTGTCGGCGCAGGTTTTGTCGAAATACCTCCGGAGATCACTAACGCGTCGATGGCCGAAACAAGTCCAGCCAGACGAGCCAATCTTTTGACAGCAAATTCAGTGATATTCGGCGCCCGGTAATGGATTGGCAACCGCCTCTTCCAAGGTAGTTGCGCGCCGCCACTCGTTTGCCGGACGGCTTCTCCCGTCTTCGCCAATCTGGTCCATGGAAGCGTAAATTTCGATTTGATAACCGTCAGGGTCAAGAAATTCGACCCCGGGATTTCCGCCCGGCCCGCGGCGGCCCTCATAGGTAATGGTCACTCCCTTGGATTTCAGAAAATCACGAATTTTGAAGAGCTCTGAAACGGTTGCGACCTCGAGGGCAAAATGATCGAAACCCACTTGGCCCCGTTTCGGGAGCGGCGTGTTTTCCTTGGCCTGCATCAACGCAACCGTATGATGATCGGTTGCATTGCGGAAGAAGACCATGCCGGTTTCATTACGATCCGAGAATTTGAAGCCCATGATCTCAGTCCAGAATTTGCTGGTCCGTTCCAAGTCGCTGACCGTGTAAACTACATGGCCGATTTTTTTTATTTTGATTGGAGATTGTTCGTCCGCCATAAATCCTCCTTGTCCTAGTCTAGCATGCTGCTGAAAACTCTGGTTGCAGGCTGCTCAAAAAGATCCAGAGGCGAGGCGCGCGAAAAATCGACGAGCGGAGGCGTACTTACAGTACGTTGCAGCGAGGCGATTGAGCGCAACGAAGCATACGGGTCTTTTTCAGCAGCCTGTTAGCTGAGCGTTGTCTATCACGGTTAAACATTCAAGGCAAAACCAAAAGCAGCGCCGCCATGCCGGCGTTTCGCCTACTTAGCGCGTAGCTTGTCGACCAATTTTCGGCTGTAGTCTCGCACCGAGCGCAAAGGCATGGAGCGCCGCTTGAGCATGTCCAAGCGGATTAGCTTGAACTGGATACTCTTGGCCAGGGCGCGCCGCTCGCCTTCATCTTCTACATGCTTCAAAAGATCTTCGATGGTGTGGATGTCTTTTAGCAGTTGGGCTTCAGGCGGCAGCACATGGGCGTTCTTGAGAACCAAATAGCCGATGCGCAAATCCTCGGGCACCCAGCTCAGATCCTCGAGATCCAGCGGTTTGCCCTTGCCTGGCAGATTGTCGAAAGCGCCCGCCCGTTGAGCTTCCTTTATCCGCTCTTCGGCGAGGCGCCAGAAGTAACTCACGCGGGGCTCCTTTCCACGGCGGGTTGCTGGATTTCCTCCGGCGGCCTGATGTGGCGAAACATCAGATAAAAGGCGACATCGTTGATTAATTGTAACCCGCCGCCGATGAACAACGGAAGAGTCAGGGATACGCTTTGCATCAGATAGGTCGAGATCGTGGGGCTGATGCCGAATGGAACAATGCGCGCTAGGCTAGTGACTCCTGCCGCCGAACCTCTCTCAGTCGACCGCACCATCGCCATGGTAAAAGAGGAACGCAGCGGGTTGTCCATGTAAGCAAAATAAGAGCGCACAGCAAGCATGGTCGCTGCGATCTTAAATGTGGGCGCCAGCGGGATCAGAAGATAGATCATCGATGCCAGGCCATGGGAAAACGCCATCGTTTTAACCAGCCCGATGTAGCGCGCGATGATCGGCGCGCTCAAAAAAGACAACGCCGCCAAAAAATATGAAATAAAGAACAACAAGCCGAGAGACCTCAACTCCACGCCGAAACGCAGGAAAAACCAGTACGACACCAATGATCCGGCCAGACCGGCGCCGAAATTATCGACGAACGACAACAGGGACATTTTGGTTACGAAAACACCTGTGGCCTTGGAGATTTTTTTTTCGGTCTTCTGCGGCTGATGCTCTTCACCGATCGCGCTGTAAACATAGAGCAGGATAAGGCTGAAGATGATCGTCAGCATGAACAGCGGCTTGTAGGAGGACACGGCGGTCCAGCCTCGCATTTCCTGCAGGTACTGCGGCAAGCCGGCACCGAGGGCGCCAATCGAGCCCGTGATCGAGCCAACAAACGAGTTCAGAGCAAACACCTGATTTCTGTTCTCCGGCTGACATTTTTCCGCGAGCAACGCCTCTTCGACCGGATTGAACGGTCCGCCGCCGGAACCACCGCCACCAGAACCACCCGCGCCGACATTTGCGATGACGACCGCCAGCAAGATAAAAACCAGGCCACTGAAAAAAATGTAAATGCCATTGGAAATAATCGTCAGCACGGCTAACAGCATTAGAATTTTTCGGCGCCCGTAACGGTCCGATAGATAGCCCCATACCGCAGTCAGGAGCGCCCCGGCCAGGTAGGCGACAGAGAAGATAATGCCGATCATCACCGGGGTATAGCCTAGCTGATCCAGATAGATGGCGAACACTACGTTTAAATAAGAAAAAGCGAAGGATCGGATACCGCGCGATGCCATGAGCAGCTTGGCGTCGTAGTGCAGATCTGGAAAAAATCTCATCAAGCCGCCGATCTCGGTTCTGAATTCTGTTCCTCGGGCGGCTTAACGCCGTGGAAGAGATAATAAAAAACACAGTCGTGAAAGAGTTGTAAAAAACCGCCCAAGAAGATCGGCACGTTCAATGAAAATGCTTGCATCATGTACGCCGACAAAGTCGGGCTCACCGCCATGGGAACATGACGCGATAGCGTGGTGATCCCCGCCGCGGCACCCCGAGCTTCGGGTCTTACGACGCCCATAATGAAGGAACTGCGCAGCGGGTTGTCCATGTAAGCCAGAAATGAACGAAAGACCGTCAAGGCCGCCGCCACGGTAAAGCTGGGCGCAAACGGCACCAACAGATAGATCAAAGACGCAGCGCCGTGAGAAAATGCCATGGTTTTAACTACGCCAATTTTGCGCGCGATCACAGGAGCAGCCAGGAACGAAAGCGCCGCGACAAAGTGAGAAAGAAAAAACATCAGTCCCAGCGATTGCAATTCGACACCGTAACGCAAGAAAAACCAATAAGCGATCAATGGGCTGATCAACCCGGCTCCCAGATTATCCACCATCCCCAGGAGAGACATTTTAATAACAAACCCGCCGGTTCTTTTCGTCGCCTTCTGTTTGTGTTGTCGCGGCACAAAGACATGTTGTTCGCTGATGCTGGAGTAGGCGAAGATGAGCACGATGCTGAAAAGGATCGTCAATGCAAAGAGCGGCTTGTATGACGCCACAGATGGCCAGCCCCAATTTTGCTGCAGGTATTCAGGGAGGCCGCTCACAAGCGCGCCCAGCGCGCCCATAATCGAGCCGACAAAAGAGTTGGTGGCGAAAATGCGGTTGCGATTCGCCGCAGTACATTTCTCGGCCAGCAAGGCCTGCTCCACCGGATTAAAAGGCCCTCCGCCTTGACCGCCGGCGCCCGCTCCCCCCGCTCCGACATTGGCGATCATGACAGCCAGGAGAATGAAAAAAAGGTGATCGAAAAAAAGATAGATCAGATTGGAGACAATAGTTAGCGCGGCGAGCAGGATGAGAATCTTCTTGCGGCCGAAACGGTCCGAAAGATAACCCCACAAGGCTGTCAGCACGGCGCCACTAGCATACGCTGTTGAAATAACCAGGCCCACCGTTACTGTCGAGTAACCTAATTGAGACAGGTAGATTGCGAAAATTACATTTAAATAAGAGAACGCGAAGGCCCTGACGCCGCGTGAAGCCATGAGCACGGCCACATCCCGATGCAATTCTTTGAACATCAAATCCGCTAAGCTTTCTGAGCCTGGTAGTATTCCCGCTCGGAATCCAACTCGGTCTTAATGCCGATTGCGTGCAAAGCGTCGTTTGCTTGATCGAGAGAGGAGCTGCCGTAAACTGCTTGAGCGGGGCGCGAAAGGGCTTCGAACAGTTTGGTTGCCGAAATGAAAAAGGTTAGAGCGCTCAATGGTGTGAGCTTCACGCGTCTGCTGCCGTCGCGAATTCCGCTTTCTCCCGACGCGCCGCGGAAGCCCTGGACTGGGATCGCGCTAGCTTCTGTGGGAACTGTTTTGATCGCAGCTTCGAGCTCCGCTGCGGTTTTGGGAGTCAGTGACCACGCGCCCATCAGGCCACCGGCGCTCGCCAGTATGCTCAGCGCGGCTTCGATTTCGTTGACGGTTAATTCGCCATCGCTGCCATAGCCGAATACTCCCCAAAGCACGCGATAGCCGCGCTTCTCCAATTCGACAAAGCCCGCCAGCATCACGGAATCCGCTAACGGGCTACGCAAGCCCGGTTCGGTGCCTTGTGCCAACGAATCGCCGCCGACATCCAGGCCGACGAGCAGGTCGGTTTGCAGTTCTTCGATAGCGCGCTCCACCCCCGCCACGACTCCTTGGGCGCCGCCGCTGATATCGACGAGTAAAACCTCTTTCGCTAAAAACTCCGCCATCCTCGACTCGGCGAAGTAAACGCCGGCCTTGGTTTGGCTCGCGCGATTAGCCATCCATGCGTACTGATGCAGAGGGCGAACATTCTCGACTTCGCTCAGCATGCGCGGGCCCGGTAGCGGGTCGAAAACCCGCCGCTCCCAAGAAAGACCGCCGAGGACAAATTCCAGGCCGCAGAATTCGAGAAATCTGGCCGTCGCCAGTGCGCCGGCAACATCGCCGCCGCCACCGATGCCGATTACCAGGCTGCGTGACGATTCGCCTATTATATCCTCGAGAGAAGGAGAGGCGGAACTCATTTCCGAAGGTGAGTGTCCTGACCGGGGACGGGATGAGCGATAGCTTCCTCCAGCGATTTCACACCATGCCATTCATTTTGCGGCCGGACCCGACCATCGCTGCCGACTTGATCGACGCCCCAGTAGATTTCCACCGAATGGTTGTCCGGATCGCGGAACTCTACGGCGATCTGGCAACCGGCCCGGCGGCGTCCTTCAAAATCGATCTTAACGTGATTGTCACGCAAGCGATCACGAGCCCGGATAACTTCGGCGAGCGTCGGGACTTCAAATGCGAAGTGATGCAGCTCTTGGTTAGCCGCTTGTCGCTCCCCGGCGCCGACCAATGCCAGGCAATGATGGTCCGTGTTGCAGCGCAGGAAAACCATCCCGCCAGGCATCATCGTTTCGGGATAAACGTCGGAGACTCTCAGGCCGAGCACTTGGGTGTAAAAAGCGGTGGACCTTTCCAGGTCGCTAACCTGCAGCACGATATGACCGAGTTTACCGATATGAAAGTCCATTCCGTGAGGAGGATTCATGCTCTTTAATTTATCTATATTAATTGTCATGTTCCTCCTCTCGCCGTTCAGGCGCAGCGCATGGGTGAGAAGCGCAGTGGAACTCTTTCAACTCGGCGAACTCGGCAGGAGACGATTGGCGCGCAAAAATTCAATGACGAACTCATCGAAGCCGGCTGGATCTTCGATGCAGCAGGCATGGCCGGTCTTCGGCAAGATTCTGTGCATCGCGCCCGGAATCAGCGAGGCGGTACGTTGGCCGGCTTTGAGAGAGTTGTCGTATTCACCGTTGATCACCAATGTCGGCACCTTCATCGATCCAAGCCGCGGCGTAATGTCGGTCCCGGCACGGGCGCGAAAGATCTGGGCAATGGATTCTCCGGAGAGCCACGGATCCCTCTCGACATAGGTGTTGAGCAGGTATT
>JAICEJ010000301.1 GCA_025924215.1 Candidatus Binatia bacterium | reverse complement strand
TTACGACTGCCGGCGTTCTTACCCGCCACGCGCCGTCCGAGCGGCATTGGGAGGACATCCGTTTCGGGATTCATGTGGCCAAAGAAATCGGCCGGCTGGGTATTGGCCAAACCGTTGTAGTAAAAAACGGCATGGTGATCGCGGTCGAGGCGGTGGAAGGCACCGATGAGGCGATCAAGCGGGGCGGTAGTTTGGCGCGTTCCGGTTGTGTGGTCATCAAGGTCAGCAAGCCGAAACAAGATCTGCGCTTCGACGTTCCCGCCGTTGGCGTGGAAACTATCAAAATACTTCACCAAGCCGGCGCGGTTGCTTTAGCTCTAGAAGCGGGCAAAACATTATTGTTGGAGAAAGACGCGCTGCTCGCGGAGGCCGATGCTGGCGGAATCGCTGTTGTCGGCGTGGCCGCCTGAATAGCAATTAAACATGCATCCTCGCAAGAAAATCCCAGCTGCGGTCATCGGGGTCGGATACTTAGGTAAATTTCATGCGGAGAAGTATGCCGCCTCGGAAAAGGCTGATCTCATCGCTGTGGTCGATGAAGATAGTGCCCGTGCCGCTGAAATTGGCGCCGGCGTGGGAGCCGTGGGACTGACTGATTACCGCGAGCTATTCGACCGAGTACAGTGTGTCAGCATTGCCGTTCCAACCCGGGTCCACCATCAAGTCGCCAAAGACTTTATAACCGCCGGCATCGATGTGCTGGTTGAGAAACCGCTTGCGGCAAACCTGGACCAGGCAAAGGATTTGGTAACCCTGGCCGACTCTCGGAATTGTATTCTGCAGGTGGGGCATCTGGAGCGCTTTAACCCGGCGATCCGGCGCCTCGAAGGAGTCATCAAAGAGCCGAAGTTCGTCGAATGCCATCGGTTGGCACCGTTCGTCGAAAGAGGCACGGATGTTGATGTCGTGCTTGATTTGATGATTCACGACATCGATGTTATCGCCAGCTTAGTTCGTTCTCCGGTGATTCGTGCGGAGGCAGTTGGCGTGCCGGTACTGACCGAAACACCGGACATTGCCAACGCCCGGCTGATCTTTGCCAACGGCTGCATCGCCAACGTCACCGCCAGCCGAGTCTCGATCAAGCGGGAACGAAAGGTTCGGTTCTTTCAACCTGACGCTTATATCTCAATCGACTACGATCAACGCCGTGCCCAGATAATCTACAAGCCGGCCCAGGGCGCGGGATGGCTAGACGTGCGCAGTGAAAACATCGAATTCAAGGAAGGAGATGCTCTCGCCGATGAGATCGACTCATTTCTCGATTGTGTGCGCGCGCGAACGGCCCCCCTGGTCAGCGGCGTTGACGGACTTAACGCCTTAGAAATAGCGTCGTTGATCCGAGCTCAGCTTTGATCTGCCCGAAGTGTCGACATTTCGCCTATGAATCGTGGCAGAGAGATCATGCTGGTCGTCGGCGAAGCCTCCGGCGATATGCATGGGGCCAGCCTGGTCAAAGCGTTATTGAAGCGAGATCCAAATCTCACGTTCTTCGGCGTCGCCGGCGACCAGCTGCAACGAACATGTTTCGAGACCCTTTTCACCGTATCGAAACTGACCGGAATGGGGCTCCTCGAACTGGCCGGCAACATCAAAAATATTATCGCGGCGTATCGCCTTTTGCGCCGGACGTTGCGGACACGCAGACCGAGCCTTCTCATCCTCATCGACTTCCCCGAATTCAATTTGCGACTGGCCAGGCTCGCTAAAAAGCTAGGTGTGCCGGTGCTCTATTACGTTAGTCCACAGGTATGGGCGTGGCGCCGCGGACGGATCCGGGAAATCGCCCAGGTAGTTGACAAGATGGCGGTGGTGTTCCCGTTTGAAGTCGAGTTCTATGAGCGACATCACGTGCCAGTCGAATTTGTCGGCCATCCACTACTCGATGTCGTGCGGGTGAGTCAAAAACGTGAGTCTATCTTGGGCCAACTCGGGTTGGACAAAGAAAGGCCGGTCATAGCATTGCTTCCGGGGAGCAGGCGAAAAGAAATTGCTTATCATTTGCCGATAATGGTTGCTGCGGCCACCGAGTTGAAGCGCGTTGCGCAGACGCAGTTTTTTTGTGTCAGAGCCAGTACCCTAGATCGAGCGGAGTTGCAGAAAGAGCTGGATCGCGCGGGCTTCGTGATACCTATAGTCGAAGGCGGACGTTACAACGCCGTGAATGCCGCGGATCTTGTCTGGGCGGCTTCCGGCACCGCCACCTTGGAAACAGCGCTGCTCGAGAAACCGATGATCGTGGTTTATCGGGTTTCCTGGCTCACGTATTGGCTTGCTCGCTTGTTGGTCAAGATCAAATATATCGGCATCGCCAACATTATTGCTGGAAGGCGGATTGTTCCAGAATTGGTTCAATCGGATTTGTCGCCCAAACGGCTTGTGCAGGAGAGTCAGGCGATACTCAATGATCACGATGCCCGCCGGACGATGATCGCAAACCTCCGTGTGCTCAGAGAGCAACTCGGTGCCCCGGGCGCCGCCAATCGCGTCGCCGAACTGGCCGTCTCATTGATGGCGCCAGTCAAAGCGTAATCAGATTGAGACTCGCGTGAAAACCTATCGACGCTTACTGCCCTTTTTGAAGCCGTATATTTGGCCCTACTTCGCATTGGGCATTGTTTGTATGCTTGGCTATAGCGCCACGGACGGCGTAATTCCATTCCTGGTGCGGAGTGTGTTCGATGATCTTTTCCAAAAAAAAGATCCGACCATGCTGCGCTATGTTCCTTTAGCCATTATTGTAGTCTTTAGCGCGCGCGGTCTGCTCAACTTTGGCCAGCATTATTTCAGTGATTATGTTGGGCTGCGCATTATCAATGACGTGCGCAACCGGCTCAATTGCCATCTGCAGTATTTGTCGTTGGCTTTTTTTTACCGGCACCCAACCGGAACACTTCTCTCGCGGGTGGGCAATGACGTCACTCTCTTGCGTGCCGTGCTTACGGATGCGCTGGCCTCGCTGGTGCGAGACAGTCTCTCAGTGATCGTGCTGATCGGCGTTGCCTTTTACCAGGATTGGGTTTTAGCCTCGATCGCATTTTTTGTATTTCCCGCCTCGGTTCTGCCGGTGATGCGTATGAGCAGGAAAATCAAGCGGTTTACCAAACGCGGACAGATCAGCACAGGTAACCTAACCGCGCTCTTGCAGGAAAGCGTCCAAGGCAATCGCATCGTTAAGGCGTTTGGCATGGAAGAGTATGAAATCAAACGTTTTACGGCCGAGAACTTTCGTCTTTTCAAGCAATCGGTTCGCGCAAGCCGAATTAAGGCGGTGGTCACTCCAACGATGGAATTTTTGGCTTCCTTCGGGATTGCCGGAGTTGTCTGGTACGGAGGTTCGAGCGTCATCGGCGGTGATCGAACGCAGGGCGAGTTCATGGCCTTCATGGCCGCAATGATGCTCATGTACCAGCCGTTTAAATCTCTTGCCAGAACCTACGCGGCGGTTCAGCAAGGGATTGCCGGCGCGGAAAGAGTCTTCGAAATCTTAGATACGCATGCCGATGTGCAGGAACGTCCCGGCGCCCGAGCGGCTAAGAGGTTCACGGAATCCATCGAATTCCATGATGTGAGCTTCGGTTATGGTGAAAAGCTGGTCTTAAAGGATATCAACCTGCGTATTTGCGCCGGTGAAATGGTCGCGCTCGTCGGGATTAGCGGTGTTGGCAAAAGCACTATGGCCGACCTCATCCCGCGCTTTTACGATGTTACGGGCGGCGCCGTTACTATGGACAACATCGATATCCGAGATCTCACGTTGCGAACGTTGCGGCAGCAAATCGGTCTGGTAAGTCAGCATACCTTTCTGTTTAACGACACGATACGCAACAACATCAGTTATGGCGATCCGGAGCGCAGCATGGATGATATCATGGCCGCCGCCAAGGCGGCCTATGCCCACGACTTCATCATGTCGTTGCCCAGCGGCTATGATACCAATATCGGCGAAATGGGGCTGCAACTTTCCGGCGGTCAAAGGCAGCGGCTCGCGATTGCGAGGGCACTCTTGAAAGACGCGCCTATTCTCATTCTCGATGAGGCGACTTCGGCTCTCGACGCCCAGTCAGAACGATCGGTGCAAAATGCTCTCGATAACCTGATGACCCGACGGACCACAGTAGTGGTGGCTCACCGGCTGTCGACGATTCGTCGCGCGGACCGGATCGTGGTTTTGGTTGGCGGAAAAATCGCTGAACAAGGTCGTCACGAGGAACTGATGGCGCGCAAGCAGGAATACAGCCGCCTCTACAGTATGCAGTTGCTCGAAGATGTCCAACCGGTCGAACCAAAGATCATGCACTGAACTATCGTCGAGTGATGGGATATTTAATTTACAATGTGTTTATTACACTGTCTTTCTTGGTCGCCTTGCCAGTTCTTCCACTGCTGCTGTTGAGAGGAGAACGCTTTCGGGCTGGGTTCGGGCAGAGACTAGGGTGGTATTCAATCGACAGTGCAGTTCTGTCCAAGGCTCAGCGACCGCTCTGGATACACGCGGCTTCGGTCGGGGAGGTCAGGTCCGTGCGGGCGTTGAGCGAACAACTTAGGCGCCGCTTTCCTGATCGTGCTATCATCCTATCCACCTTGACGCATACGGGAAACCTGACCGCGCGTCAAAATCCAGCGATTGATCGAGTTATTTATTTGCCCTTAGACCTTTGGTGGACGGTGCGACGAGCACTGGCTGTTTTCGACCCAGCTGTGTTGATTTTTATCGAGACTGAAATCTGGCCCAATTTGTTGCGTCAAGCTCATCGCAAAGGGTTACCGACCATTCTTCTGAGTGGGCGCGTTTCCGAGAAGGGATATAATAATTACTGCCGGCTCGGGTGGTTCTTCAAAAAAGTGTTTCGATTGTTAAGAGCCTGTGGCATGCAGTCGGAAATCGATCGGCAGCGGATCATCAGGCTGGGGGCAGCGCCCAGCCGGGTCTCGATCACTGGCAACCTAAAGGATGCCGCTGTGCTGCATGACGGAACGGCGCGGGACGACAGCTGCGAGCAAAGGCCGACCGGCAACTGGATTTGGGTCGTAGGTAGTTCACATCGAGGGGAGGAAGAGATTGTCTGTGCGGCGTTCAAAACCCTGAAGCAGCAATTCCCGCGTCTGCGCATGATTCTAGCGCCACGTCATCCGCAACGTTTCGTCGAAGTGGAAAAACTGTTGGCTACCAGCGGAGTCTCATATGAAAAGAAAAGTAGCATCGGAATCAAGCGCGAGTTCCAACAGGACGTCCTCTTTTTGGACACCATCGGCGACTTGGAACGTTTTTATGCCGACGCCGATTTGGCATTTGTCGGCGGCAGCCTGGTAGATGCAGGGGGGCATAATCTTTTGGAACCGGCTCGCTTGCGCAAACCCGTTCTCTTCGGTCCCTATACTTCGAATGTGGAGTTGCTGGCGCGGAGGCTGAAACAAAATGGCGGCGGCTTTGAAGTACGAAGCGCCGAAGATTTAGTGCGTGAAATAACCGGACTGCTGTCGAATTCGCAAAAACGCCGGCTAGCTGGTGATAAGGCGTATGAAGTCGCTGTCATAAATGACACCGTGATCGATCAAAGCTTGAACATTGTCGCCAGCTATCTCGCCGCGTCCGCCGCTACCTAGTTGGTCGGCCGTCGCCATACACGTTTAGAGTCTTGATGAGAAGCGTCGGCATTCAGCGCGTTTGGCAACGAAGAGGAGCATCGGGCAAACTTCTGTGGCTCTTGCTTTTGCCCGCCTCGTGGGCTTATCGGTTCGCCGTAGCATTCCGCAATTTTTTATATCAATGGAAGTGCGCTCGAGTTCACGCACTGGATTGTCCAATAATCAGCATCGGCAACCTATCGGTTGGCGGAACCGGAAAAACTCCGGCGACCGTGTGGTTGGCGCGACGCTTGATGGAACGCGGATATAAGGTGGGTATTCTCAGCCGCGGCTATAAGCGGAAAGGATTGGGATCGGTCATTTTATCGGAGGATGACAGCATGTCATCAACCACCATCGATGGCTCTGAAGCGCTCGCTGCCGGCGATGAGCCGGTCATGATGGCGCGGATTTATGGGTTAACTGTAAGCGTGGCCAAGAATCGATATCGAGCCGGCCTGGAGCTATTGGCGAAAAAAAACATGGATGTGCTTATCCTTGATGACGGCTTTCAGCACCGGAAATTAAAGCGCGATTTCGATCTGGTTTTACTAGGGGAGGATGTCCCGGGATGGCTGTTGCCTTGCGGTCCGTTCCGTGAACCGACCCGCTCTCTGAGGCGGGCCAACTGTTTTTTGGTTACCGGGGCTGCTCAACGCTGGCAGAGATGGATTCA
>JAICEJ010000300.1 GCA_025924215.1 Candidatus Binatia bacterium | reverse complement strand
AGCAACGATGGTTTGATCCTTGTAAGCGGCGCCGAACATACCAAGTTCGCGCTGATCTTCCTTAGTGATGACAGCGTAAACGCCGGGTAGGCGCTCGGCCTTAGTCGAGTCAACCCGCACGATGCGCGCGTGCGGGTAGGGGCTGCGCAATATCTTAGCATGCGCCATCCCAGGCAAATCGACATCGACGGTATAAACAGCCTTGCCGGTAACTTTCTCTGCGCCGTCAGATCTGGGCTCTGCCCGGCCGATGACTTTGTAGTCCTGCGAATCGTTCATTGAACCTCAGCTGCGGTATTTTTGTTTGACCCATTCGATCGCCTCCTGGCGGCTGGTCAATTCACCGCCGAGCTGTGCATCTTCTACCCGCCGCAAGATTTCGGCGAAGATTGGTCCCGGAATATATCCCATTGCGATCAGATCCGTGCCGCGCAACAGCGGCTCAGGGCGGATCTCTTCCTCTTGCATCTGCGAACGCCGCTCTTGGCAGAAATGATAGTATTGCAAATCTCCGCTGGACGACAAGGCATCGACGCGCGCCAATTCTAACAGCTCATCGATGCCTTCCTCGCGCAGGAAACGCTTAAGCGTGCTCAGCCGCATCTTAGGCGCTTGCGTATGACGCAGGTGATTTTTGACCAAGTACGCGACCCGCTCCCACACTGCGCGTCCGCGCTTGAGCCGTTTCAGTATCGCTTGGGCCATTTCCGCGCCACGATCGGTATGGCCGTAGAACGTGATACGATCGGCTTCCTTGCGAAAGCAAACCGGCTTTCCGACATCGTGCAGGAGGCAACCGTACGCCAGGGTTTCCGTCGGCTTTTCGAGATGGCTCAAAGTTAAAAGCGTGTGCTTGAAGACATCGCCCTCCGGATGGTGCTCCGGGCTCTGCTCAACGCCCTTCGTCTCTTCGATCTCCGGCAGCAGGATCCGCAACAAACCTGTTTCGTCCAACAGCTCAAATCCCCTTCGCGCACCGCCTTCAGTGAGGATCCGAGTGATCTCTTCGCCGATTCGTTCAGCCGAAATCTGTGTGATCATTGGCGCCGACTGCTTGATGGCATCCAAGGTTAAGCTGTCGATATCGAAGTTCAAGCTGGCGGCAAAGCGGATTGCCCGCACCATTCGCAATCGGTCTTCTTCGAAACGTTGCCGCGGATCGCCGATGGCGCGGATGCAGCGCCTTGCAAGATCTCTCTTGCCTTCGACCAAGTCGATAACCCGATTCTCGACGGGGTCGTATACCATTCCATTGATGGTGAAATCACGCCGGAAGATATCTTCCTGCAGAGTTCCGTAGCGTACCTGGCTCGGTCGTCGGCCGTCCAGATAGGGACCATCAAATCGGAAGGACGCGACTTCAAAAGATTGCCCGTCCAACATCACTAAAACGACCCCAAATTGCGCGCCCACCGGAATAGTTCGAGGGAAAATTCGTTGAACGTCCTCGGGCCTGGCGCTGGTTGCGATATCGTAATCTTGCGGGGTCTTGTTGAGCAAAAAATCGCGGACGCATCCGCCCGCTAGATAACTCTCGTAACCTTCCTCACGGAGCCGCTTAACAATAGCAACAGCTTGATGATCCGGTGACATCATCCGGCCTCTCCAGTTCCAAACGAACAATTCAATGAAACCAGAAGTAGAGGCAAAAAACGACTAGGAAGGAACTGCGTCCCTGCTCTGAGGAAGCAACTCTCGAATCTTGCTCTGAAGCTCAAGAAAGGTGAAAGGCTTGACGATGTAGCTGTTGCAGCCCGCTTCCATGCAGGTCTTGAGATCGGAATCGCGAAACATCGCTGTGGCAGCCAGGATCGGGATGTCCTTGGTTTCGGGGGCGGCGCGTACGGCTCGAGCCGCTTCCCACCCGTCCATTCCAGGCATCATAATATCCATCAAAATCAACGCAGGCTTTTCCGCAATAGCCTTTTCTATACCCTCTTTGCCGTGCTTCGCTAGAATTGTCCTAAATCCCATCAACTCGATTTGCCAGCTGAGCAGCTCACGCATATCCGCGTGGTCTTCGATGATTAAAACTTTCTGCATGGACAAGCCGCTTTCTAGGCTGGGACAGTGATGATCGAGTTTAGTTAGTCCGGCAGCTACACCGCACAAATATGCCGTGCCAGCTAACCGCCGTCAAGCATTTGTGACTCGATCGCACAAAGATTTATTTCTCAGCGATGATTGTCTGGTTTCCGACAATGACGGTAATCATTTTTTCCGGCTCCAAGTATTTCTGTGCGACCCGGTTGACTTCCTCAATGGAAATTTTCCGGATCAGATCCGGGTAACGCTCGGTATAATCCAGGCCTAGCTCGAAGTATTCCACCTGAGCCAAGAAGTTGGCTACCTTGCCCATGGTATCGAAGCGCAGCGGGAAGCTGCCAGTCAGATAATCCTTGGCATCGTTAAGCTCGGCCTCGCTAACCGGAGCCTGACGGATGCGGCGGATTTCCTCTTTAGCGATAGCCATTGCCTGCAAAGTAGTGTCATTTTTTGTCTGCATCACGAACTGGAAAATACCGCGCCCTTTCTCCGCGCTAAAATAGCTGTAAACCGAATATGCTAGGCCACGCTGATTGCGGATGGAATCCATTGCCCGGGACGAGAATCCGCCGCCGCCGAGAATGTAGTTCATCACTTGCAGCGCGTAGTAGTCGGGGTTTTCCCGGCCGACACCGCGTTGTCCCAGAATTAGATTCGCTTGAGTGAGATCCTTATGGACTTGGATCGTGCCGATTTCCGGCGCCGCCGGTAATGCCAATGGCTTGGGCGGCGGCTCACCTTTGCTCCAAGAGCGAAAGGCCTGATTGAGCGCCTCGGTCATTTCTTCATGCGAGATATCGCCGACAATTGCCATGATCGAGCGATTCGGACGGTAATGCCGTTGATAAAACTCTCGTAAGCTTGCCTGCGGTATTGCCCTCACCGATTCCTCGGTCCCCTCCACCGGCCGGCCATACCGCGTCTGCGGAAATACCGCCGCCGCAAATCGCATATCAGCAATTTCACCCGGCTGCTCTTGCTTGGCGCGAATCGATGCAATGACCGCTTGCTTTTGCCGCTCAATTTCTTCTGGCGGGAACACCGCGTTCGTCAACACTTCGGCCAGCAGTTCCAAACCCGCAGGAAGGTCTTTTTTGAGAACCGTCAAACTGACACTCGCGAGATCTTCGCCGCTGCGCGCCGATAGGCTGGCGCCAAGAAAGTCCAAGCTTTCACTGATTTGCAGAGCAGTGCGCCGCTTGGTGCCCTCGGTGATCAATTCGGCGGTCAAATTGGCAAGCCCATCCTGCTTAGGCGCGTCATAACGCGCGCCTGCGTGGATCAACATTTCTATCGATACCATCGGCAGAGTTCTCTGCTCCGAGGTCAGCAAGACCATGCCATTGTTCAATACCGACCGGCGCGGCATCATCGCCGTTTGTCCGAAACCCGGCGAAACAAGCAGCCCTACAAACAGCAGCAGAGAAAACAACTTCTTCATGGGGTCTTGGCTTTGACGGGCATCAGCGTACCGACGGTGCGGCGCTCGCGATCGAGATACTGTTTGGCGACTCTACGAATGTCCTCCCGAGTCACTTTTCTAATACCTTCGAGATAGCGGTCCATCAGCCGCCAATCGCCCGCGATCTCATAGAATCCGATTTTCATAGCTTGGCCGAAAATCGAGTCGCGACTAAAAATGAATGCCGCTTCGACCTGATTCTTGGCCTTCTGTAGCTCCCGCTCGCTGACCAACTCCGCTTTGACCTTCTCAATCAGGCCGTCGATCTCCCGCTCGATCGGTGCGGGATTCTTACCCGGCAGCAGTTGCGCTGTCACGGAGAAGACCGTCGGATCGATGGAAGCTCCACTGTAATCGGCATCGACCCCCCGCGCCAGCTGCTTCTGGTAAACCAGGTCCTGATGCAGTCGAGAGCTGCGCCCGCCCGCAAGTACCACCGTCAGCAGGTCCAGAGCGAAACTATCCTGGCTTGTTAAATTAGGAGCATGATAGTACGCGGTGACAATCGGCAGTTCCGCTTCTTTTTTCAAAATGGCTCTACGTTCGCCTAGTTGCGGTGGCTCTTTGGCGTGAACCTTAGGAGGCTCAGTGCCGCGCGGGATTTTGCCATAAGCAGCTTTAATCTTGGGCAGAATCTCTGCAGTGGAAAAATCTCCGCTGACAACTATGAAGGCGTTATTAGGCGAGTAGTAAAGCTTGTAGAAATCGACCAAATCCTGCCGTGTAAGATTTTCGATATCGTGCATCCAACCGATCACCGGACGACGGTAGGGATGAACCATGTATGTGACGGCGCCGGTCAGCTCGCCCAAGGCGGCAGCTGGATTGTCGTCGACTCTCAGGCGTCGTTCTTCTTGGATAACTCTCTTTTCTGCTTCGAAATACTCCTCACCCAAAAGCGCATTCATCATCCGATCCGCTTCAAGCTCGAGCTGAATATGGATTTTGTCTCGGCTCATGGTGGCGAAATAAACTGTCACATCGGCAGTTGTAAATGCATTTGCTTGGCCCCCGTTTTTGGCGATGATTTGCGAATACTGTTCCGGCCCGGTCGTTGGGGTCCCCTTGAACAACATGTGCTCGAGAAAATGGGCTAAACCGCTCTTACCGTCTTGTTCATTGCGCGAACCAACGCGGTACCAAACCTGAAAGGTTACCGCCGGACTCTTGTGATCCTCGAGAAGAAGAACCTTGAGACCATTTTCGAGCGAGAACTCTTGAACATCGGCGAAAGAGTTTTGTGCGGACGCGGCGAACAGGAAGAGAGCAAGAATCAAGTCAGAGAACAACCGCCGCATCCTGTAACCGTAAAGGAAGTCAGCTTTAACTTCAAGGAATCTCGGAAGTAAGTGTGAAACATTTGTACCGTCGTTGGCGCAAGAGTTCGGCGCGGTGACGATCAAGTCGAAGGCGCAAAGACAATTCTGATCGATCGAAATTACCGATGCAGGATTCTGCTCGCATAGTCTAGTAGGCCCGGCCGAAACTCGAATTTTAGCGTTCATTGACTAGCTCTGATCGCCACAATAGTATGACCGCAGACGAGGAGGACACCATGACCGATGTGACCGACATGAGAGGATACGTGGAGTTGCTAGACGAGATGGGCGAACTGCGAAGACTCGAGGGCGTCGATCTTGATCTGGAAGTTGGCGCGCTCACCGAGCGCGCCGCGGAGAAAGAGGGCGCCGCGCTGCTGTTCGATAATTTCAAAGACTATCCAGCGGGGTTTCGTGTCATCTCCAATGTTTTCCGTACTTGCAGGCGCACCGGCCCGGCGATGGGTATCGATCCTGAGCTCAAGGGCGTCGAGTATCTGCACGCATGGCGGAAGAAATTGGCCGCATACAAGCCGGTGCCGGTACAGCAAGTCGAAGGCGGTCCGGTGTTCGAAAACCAGATGGTTGATGATCAGGTCGATCTGTATAAATTTCCCGTCCCCAAGTGGCACGATCTCGATGGCGGACCTTACATCGGTACCGGCTGCGGGGTAATCACCAAAGACCCGGAAACCGGCAAGATTAATATCGGCACGTACCGGGTGATGGTCCAGAATAGGAATACTCTTTCGGTGAAGATGAACATGGGCAAGCACGGCCGATTGGCGTTTGAACGGGCCCGCGATGCGGGCAAGCCGTTGCCGATCGCCATCACATTCTGCCAGGGACCGGCGATTTTCCTCGCAGCTCAAATGCCGCTGCCGCCCGACGTCAATGAATTCGAATTTGCCGGTTATCTTCAAGGCTCACCAGTGCCGGTGGCGCGCGGCGCAGTCACCGGGCTGCCTATTCCGGCAAACGCGGAAATTGTCGTTGAAGGCGAACTCCCACCAATGAAGGACCAAGACATGCCCAAGGAAGGGCCGTTCGGCGAGTGGCCGGGTTACTTTACCGAAGAGAATGTCGGCGAAACGCCGATCATGAACGTCAAACGGATCTATTATCGAAACGATCCTATCATTCTCGGCGCGCCGCCACTCAAGCCGCCGGCAAGCTATTTGCCCATCCCGTTGGGCGCGGCGACGCTTTGGGAGCAACTAGAGAAAGCGGGAATTCCGGAAGTCAAAGGCGTCTGGGGTTTCGTTTATGGCGGTCAGCCTGGCCCTTTTACCGTCATATCCATCAAGCAACGTTATGCCGGCCACTCGAAACAGGCGTTGTTGGTTGCCGCGGGCGCACGAGCCGGAGCCTACGGCGGAAAATTCGTCGTGGTGGTGGATGATGACATCGATATCGCCAATCCCGCCGACGTGATTTGGGCGATTGCTACTCGTTGTCACGTTCGCGAGGGCCTCGATGT
>JAICEJ010000299.1 GCA_025924215.1 Candidatus Binatia bacterium | reverse complement strand
TGATCCTTCTAAGAGGTTCTTAAAAACCAGACATACGCATTTTTGACCGCGAGGTCGTCGAGCCTCAGTTGATTTACAGCACGCGCCCCGTCTCCACAAGACGGTTACCTTCCAGGATATTTGACCGCTAGGCACGATGTTGGCTCGGGAGAAAAGCGTGACGGCAGCGCCAGTGAGTGACGGAGCGTTCTCTCCGCGTGAGTGCTCGAAAAACGCGCACGGCCGTCAATTTAGCCTGTGCTAGTGAATTCATTGAACGTTGTCCTTAATAAGCCGTTGCATGCCAAGCGGGAATTGTCGCTCTCTATGAAGCGGCAACGGCGTTAACGAGCTGCGCCAAGCCGGCCGGTCTCACGCCTGATCACATCAAAAGCCTTCGCCAGATGACGCTCGGTGGTTAAGATGTTGCCGACGGCGAGCCGCATTGCAGTATGGCCATTTAATGTGGTGTAGGTCAGATAGGCTTCGCCGGTGCGATTGACTGCTTCGACGAGCCGTCGATTAAAAGTGTTAAGCTCTTGGTCCACCACCTGTCTAGTTCCAAGCCTATGGGACGCTATGCGGAAGCAGACCACAGCCATTGTCACCGGCGCCAGCAGCTCGAATTCCGGATCGGCATCGAGCCAGGATGCAAACAAGCGCGCCAGGCGAATGTGCTCCCGGATCCGAGCGGCAAGCCCTTCGGTGCCAAAACTGCGGATAACCATCCAGGCCTTGAGAGCGCGAAAGCGGCGACCGAGTTGTATGCCGTAGTCCATATAGTTGCGCTCGGCCTGTTCGGCATCGCCGCGCAGGTACTCGGGGACGAGCGAGAAGGTTGCGCGCAGAAGCTCCGGCCTTCTGAGGTAAAGCGCGCTGAAGTCGAGCGGGACGAATAACCATTTATGCGGATTGACTACAATGGAGTCAGCCGCCTCGACTCCCTTCATCACGGAACGACCTTCCGGCAAGAGAGCCATCGCTCCACCATACGCCGCGTCAACATGCAGCCATAACCGGTGCTCGTCACATAGCGCGGCAATTTCATCCACCGGATCGACGCTGGTTGTCGAAGTTGTGCCGACGGTGGCAATGACTGCCATCGGCAGCAGGCCGGTGCGCAAGTCCGTGTCAATGACGCTGCGGAGCGCAGAAACGTCCATGCGATAGGTCGTCTCGCATGGCACTCGGCGCACATTTTGTTCGCCGATGCCAAGGGTGATGGCCGCTTTCTCAACTGAGCTGTGCGCCTGATCTGAAGCATAAATCCGCAAGCCAGGAACTTCGGGCCGCCCGCACAAGCCGTGCGCGCGAGCATTGAGACCGAGATTCTCACGCGCCGCCGCCAAGGCATGCATTACAGCTACTGAGGCGGTGTCGTAAACGACACCTGTATAGTCGGTGGGGAGGCCAAGCATCTGGCGCAGCCAGTCGAGCACCAAGGTTTCAAGTTCGGTTGCGGAAGGCGAGGTGCGCCACGTCATCGCACTGACATTGAGTGCTCCCATCAGCATTTCGCCCAGAATTCCCGTAGCCGTTGTCGTCGAGCCGAAATAGCCGAAGAACGCAGGATGTCCCCAGTGCACGACCCCAGGAATTATCGATTTTTGAAAGTCTCGAAAGATATCACTGAACCGTTCGGGAGCCTCGGGCGGAACTTGCGGCAGCCGAGCGCTGATCTCGCCAGGCGCAATGTCTGGCGAAATTCTCAGCTCTTCGATGCTCTGACGATAGTCTGCCACCCAATCGGCAACCCGATGCAGAGCTTCGCGGAACTCCGCGGGTGGCATGTCTCCGAGCTCGGCGGAACCTTGCGCATCATTGCTGTCGAGCATCATTATCTCCGTTGATTTTAGTCGCGACTTGGGTTTGATCCGGACGCGTTCGTGAAAGGATGCGGCTTGCGCATAAACGAGCGCGCCCCGCTCCACGCTCGCCCGGTTCCCTTGGATAGCAATTGCTCACCGAACGGGTAGCCCCCGTGAACCAATCGCCAGTACAGCGCCCAGTATACGCTCACTGAACGCTCCAATAGCCAGAGCGGCGCATAGAGGATCACATGAGCAGGAAAAAAATGATACGCTTGATCCCGCCACAGGCCACGGCCGGCAACGACCGCCGCGCAGCTCGATACTACGAAAAAAAACGCCAGCGCAGCACCCGCGCCACTGAACACCGCAAGTGCGATTGCCAAGGGTAGCAGAGACATGAACAGGAACGTTTTCGTGCGCATACCGAAGTCTTCGTAGGCTTGACGCGGACGTTGCTCGAGCCATTTGCGCAATGTTGGAGGTCGCTTCAGAATAAAAAAATCGGGTGCATAGCAGACATCGCCTCCATTTAAGATGAAGTGGCGCACGATTTCTTCATTGTCGAACAAGACGTCCCCGTCGTAATGGCCGAAGCGCAGACACACCGAGCGGCGAAACGCGCAAGTGCCGGGGTAATCTCCGGATCGTAGAACGCCTCGATTGATCAGCATCCGTGCTGCCTCCGTTCGCGCCCACCATGGTAGCGGCGCGAGATAATTCTGCGGCCGTACCATATCGTGCCGCTTAAGCAGCTCACACGCGCGCCGGATATCTTCGGACGAATAACGGATGTCGTCATCGGCGAGAATAATGCTTTCGCACCTGGCAAGATCAACGCCGGTGTGGACGCCATTCACTTTGCCGTTGAGATAAGTGTACCTTCGATCGACTGAAACGTGGCGGCACAGCTTACGCCAGACGTGGTCGTGCTGTGCGAAGATCTCAGGAGAGGAGCCGTCCACAATGAGAACTTCGCAGCCTTCAAGGGCAAGCGTGCGGAAGTATTCCGCCAACTTATCAACCTCCCGGTGCAGCACGTGTATCCGACGGATTGGCAGGATATACGTGCAACGAAACGCGCCGGAATCAGCTTGGCTCATGCCGCACTCTGGCGCAGAGTTCGTTGAAGCGTTGCTTCGACCTCCGCGGCGCGCACGGATCGAGCGACGCTTGCGCCGGAACGCTCGCTGATCAACTTCTGTTGATCATAACCGAGTGTGATCTCCCAGGCCTCCGCCGGATATCTCGCCGCCAGCGGCAACGCTATGTCGTAAAGCATCCACTGGCCGTGGCGCTTATCTTCCCTGATATGCAGTTCCCAGTAGCCGCGAGCGGCCTTTGGCAAAACGAGCCGCTCGGCCGCCGCGCGATAATTATCGAACGCGGCAGGCACTGAGATTTCGGTGTAGAGCAACCCGCCCACGTAGCGCAAGTAAAACCGTTTTCGTTCTGACAGCAAGAAGCTGTGGTTGATGCCCGCGAGCACCTCCCACGGAACCAGGTCGAAATAGGCTTCCGGTTCTGTGCGCATCTCGAGCTCGTTTAGCATCACAGTAAAAAATGTGGAATGCTTGCGATTAAGTTTCCCGCCGCCGTACTCCTCGACCAGGACGCGTGTCAGCATTGAGTGTATGTCGTTTGAAACTCCGCCAAGGGTGCGCGACAGCTGGCTCGCTTCGACCAAGCCATCCAGAGATGCGATGGCCAGGAGGCGCCGATAACCGACCTGACCCATGTGATCTCGAAAATAGAGGCCGGTCGTGGACGGCGGGGGTGAGACATCGTATGCCGCGCGGCGCAGCAGCGCCTCACCTACGTTCTCACCGCTGAGAGCGACAACATCCAAGAACGAGAGTTCCCATGCTTGCCAGGCCTGCTCGATCCTATCTCGCAGCTGATGGAGATAGGCGGAACGTTCACTATCGTAGTTGTGGAGATCGTCATACCAGAAAAGTTTGAGACGATTGATCCGATAAAGCACTCGCTGCAAAAACAGCCGGGCGTTGTCCTCGGCTTGGCTCGAATGAGACTTAACACCCTTATCACCGGCCGAATAGATCGAGCTTAGTGCTTTCTCAACTGTGGCTTCGAATAGCCGAACGGGCGCAGGGCGGTCTGTGACGTAGTGGTCCAGGCACTTCGATTTTATGAGCTCGGCAAAGCTCTCTTCCGCTTCTCCGTACTCTGCTGGCAATATTCGCTTCTCCATTGCGGCATACCTTGAGCGCGCCGGGTTAATGTGTTCGGCTTGGTTACTATGCATTCATCGGCTCCTTTTCCTGGTCGAGAAAGCTTGTTCTTGCAATATAGAGAAGCCGCGGTGCGCTTTTACGCTCATGGAATTCGCCATAATGTTTGCTGGATCCGCTGTTTCGAGGCGGACGCATAATTTCCCGCACCTGTTTGCTCAACGGTAGGGCCAGAGCAGAAAGTAGCTCCTATGATCGCAAACGCAATTTACGAAGGTATAGGATCATGGTTGAAGAGCGTACGATGCTCCTCAAGAAATCCTACTTCAGCGATATCAGCCTGACCAAGCAAAAGATTCTGCAGCGCCGGCACTTTATCTCGGCGGCAATCCGACAAGGAACTCAGGCAGGTTTGTTAAAGCCCTACGAGTTCCTGCAAGTGCAAGAATCACGCCCAGTGTCTTTCATAAAGTTCGACAGTGCTTTCGATCCGGTTGCCAACTGCAGGCACGAACCCGCATCTGTCATTCGGCAGAGGCGTCTCTCAAGCGGCCGCTGCCTCGGCTCATGCGTGTTTCGTCTGAGACGCGACCGTGTAGCGTTCGTGGGATAGGGTATCTATGATGGATGTTCCAGATTCGCACATTAATCGGTTGAGCCTAGATGAAATAAAAACGCGTCCCAATGTCGTGCATGGCACTAGCAGTCGATCGGTGGATTGGAGGTCGCGAATGACAAAGACATTCGCTCGCCGTTTCTAGCGCAATCGACGCGATCTCAGTTGCTCAACTGCGATGCTAGCGTGGGGCCGCCACGCTGGTGGCATTCGTTTTGCTGAACCAAGATGCTCAACCAGCATAGAATCCAACAGACAAATCGAAATATCGCCGATTGAATGACATCGAGACACGCTCCACTCTCCGGCTGATCATTCGAAAGCATCGCGTGGGAGTTGTGTAATGAAGGTTTGGCCGGGGAATAATTATCCTCTAGGTGCGTCCTATGACGGCGCCGGCACTAATTTTTCAGTGTTCTCCGAGGTAGCCGAGAGAGTCGAGCTCTGTTTGTTCGATGAACAGGGGAATGAGTCACGTTGCGGCCTCGCCGAGACGACGAGTCTTTGCTGGCACGGCTACCTGCCTAACATTGTTCCTGGTCAACGTTACGGCTTCCGCGTTCATGGAGCATGGGCGCCAGGAGACGGCGTTCGCTGTAGTCCGGCGAAACTGTTGCTCGATCCCTATGCGCGGGCAGTTGAAGGCCAAGTGAATTGGAATGAAGCAGTTTTCTCGTACCACTTCGATGATCCCGATGGCCGTCTCAACGAAGCTGATAGCGCTCCCTTCGTGCCCAAATCCGTGGTGATCAATCCTTTTTTTGATTGGGGCAACGACCGCCATCCTCGTACCCGGTGGAGCGAGACAATCATTTACGAAATGCACGTCAAAGGTTTTTCAAAAAAGCTCGAGGAAATTCCGGAAGAATTGCGGGGAAGCTATGCCGCCCTTAGTCACCCCAAAGCGATCGATTATCTAACGCGTCTCGGCATTACCGCAGTGGAGCTTATGCCCGTCCATCAGTTTATTCACGACTCGCATCTTCTCGAGCGCGGCTTGCGCAACTACTGGGGGTACAATTCCATCGGTTTCTTGGCGCCGCACAACGAATACTCCTCGAGCGGTCAAACCGGTCAGCAGGTTCAGGAGTTCAAACAGATGGTCAAGTCGCTTCACGAAGCCGGCATCGAGGTGATTCTCGATGTGGTTTACAACCATACCGCCGAGGGCAATCATCTGGGGCCGACGTTATCTTTTAAAGGACTTGACAACGCAGCCTATTACCGCCTGATGAATGACGATCGGCGTTTCTATATGGATTACACTGGAACCGGCAATACTCTAAACATGCGCCATCCGCACGTGCTGCAGCTGATCATGGATTCGTTGCGCTATTGGGTGCTCGAAATGCATGTTGACGGGTTTCGGTTCGATCTGGCGTCCACCTTGGCGCGGGGTCTCCACGACGTCGACCGGCTTTCGGCTTTCTTTGACATTATTCAACAGGATCCTGTTATCAGCCAAACCAAGCTTATCGCCGAACCGTGGGATGTTGGCGAAGGCGGTTACCAGGTGGGAAACTTTCCGCCCTTGTGGCTGGAATGGAACGGCAAGTACCGCGACTGCGTGCGCGATTACTGGCGCGGCCAGGATCAAACGCTGGGTGAGTTTGCCTTCCGCTTCACCGGCAGCTCCGATCTTTACGAGGGGACGGGGCGGCGGCCGTATGCAAGCGTGAACTTCATTACCGCCCATGACGGCTTTACCCTCAAC
>JAICEJ010000298.1 GCA_025924215.1 Candidatus Binatia bacterium | reverse complement strand
TTGAAGCCGATCGCGTAGCCGATGCTTGATCTCGTTGGCAGCCTTATTGGTAAAAGTCAGCGCGACGATGTCGGTCATCTGGAAAGGGTCCGGACTGCGCAACAATAGATGGACGATCCGATCGACCAGGAGAGTTGTCTTTCCCGTGCCGGCCCCGGCGGTGACTACCAGGTTGCGATCGAAAGTCCCAACGGCGGTGCGGCGGTCGAGCGCATCGGCGAGATCGGTACCCATTGCCTTCGCGGTTAACATTTTTTGAAATCTTTCTGCCGCAACTGCTGATGCGGAGCGGTGAGCGGATCGTTTTCCGTACGCCAGAGACTCGGCGGGTGATTTTTGCGACAGATCTCCGCCACCTCGCAGTGTGGACAATGCTCTCCCGGTTGTATGAAGAAATGGCCGGAGTGAATGCCCCTGGCTAGTTGAGCTATGCTGTTTCTTATCTCCGCGCCCATCTTGCCGGTCAATTCTTCGCTATTGAAGGATTTGATAACCAACGGCCCCTCGCTCCAGCACGAAGCGATGTAGTAAAAACTTGCTTCGATTTGGCTTTCGCCATCACGCAAACCGTCGCGCCGCCGCTTTGCCTGGCCGAGCAAAGAATAAAACGGCGGCTGAAGTCGCTGTGCGCGCAATGCGGAACGGGATAGGTCGTTGTCTTCCGGCGAAGGTTTGGCGCCGAATTTAAACTTGTAATCTACGACCCGCATCCGATTACCCTTAGGATCGATATCGATGCGATCCATGCGCCCGTGGATGGCGAGCGTGTTCAACGGGTCGGGCCAATCTGGCGGCAACCGATCGTCCATGCCAATCTCCAGATCCACTGGGACATAGCCCGAAGATGCAAGCTCCTCTAGGTCGCGCCCGACCACCTCTCTAATCAGCTCAGTCAGCGTCTCGCGTACCGTTTCCCACATCAGAGGATATCCGATGGGGTTCTCAGCCTCATACTTGGTGAAGGCTTTTTGCGCGGCGGCGCTGATAACCGAATCAACAGGGATATAAGACTCGTTATTTGCGAAGTAACCGGCCCCGATAAGTTCCTGGTAGGTCAGTTTTAATATCAAATGACCGAGTTCTCCCCATTCCGCCGCGCTCGGTTCCACAACAGTTTCCGGCATCTCCAAAGTCTGGAGTCCAAGCACCTGGCGCGCGAAATACTGAAACGGGCAGCGCCCGTAAAGCTCCAGTGCAGTGGGCGAGAGGCCGTGCGTTGAAAGGCGCAGCCAGTGTCTTGCCGGTGTTTGAATCATCCCGTCGAAGACAGCGAGCCGGTCCGTGCTGAGATCTAAGGCGGCGATGGCTTTCAGTCCTTGCTCGTACAGATTGGGCGAGAGATTGGCTGCGGCAATTAAAGATCGCGAATCTGTCCCGGAAAGATTGAGACGAATAGCGAGCTCGACAGTCAGCAGCGATTCTTCGACATCGAACGGCCGGCAACTCACTTTGTCGATGGCGCTGCGCGGGATCGTCTCTTCGACGAATTGTCTGTGCTGCGCGCCTGAGAGAGCGCGCTTGAGCTCCGCCAGATACCACGACGGTGCCAGTACTCTGCCGCTTTCGTCAGAGCGCTGGTACAAACAATAGAGCCGGTCGGTGACGGAATTGACGAGAAGGGTAAACACCAGCTTCTCTTCGTCGAATGCGGCGAGCTTCGGGCTGACCTTGTAGCCGAGATCGCGCTCCAGCACCTCGCGATCGCGATCGCGCAGAAAGGCGTCTTCGCGAATCGTGCGTGGAAAAACACCTTCGTTCATGCCGACGATAAACAGCGCGCGAAATTTTATCCCGCGAGCGGCGCTGGTGCTCGACACCGCTACGCCGGCTACATTTTTATCGGTTTCGACGATGGTGCTGCGCTCGAGCCAGTGCTGAAAGGTCTCGCTGAACTCGCGCAGCGAAACATCGGCCTCGACGGCGTCGAGGCTGGAGATTTGATCCAGGGTCTCGATGATCTGCTTACAGATCAGAATCTCAGTGCTGTTAAAATCTCTGGAAGGCTCAGGCTGGATTCCTAGATAGTCACCCAACATTTGCTTCCATGAAGCAGCGTAATCAGCCCAAGAAGCACGCGCCGGCAAGCGGCTCAAAACCTTATCTAGGCCTTCGAGAATAGTTGCCAGGGCGCGCAACTGGGCTGCAGGAATCTCGATAAAGCGCCGCTCCTCGTCATCGGATATCTGCGACAGTTTCATGCCCTCCACGGCATAACGGTCGATCCTGTGCCATTCCTTCATTCCTTTGCAGATTGCCAGCTCTCGGGTGGCTAGATCCCAAAGATCGGGACGAAGCTCGCTTGCCTGCTGTGCCGCGCCATCTAAGCGAAAATAGGGCGACGACAAGAGATCGATTACCTGCGACCGCAGGTAATCTTTGGCCGCGAGATTCATCAGCAGGATGGCAGCCTTTGTCAAAGGAAACTGCACTAGCTGTTCCTCAACGGAACCGGTGATTGGAATTTGATGTTGGGCAAAGATCTCTTTGATCTTCGCACCATAGCTATCCAGAGTTCGCGCGACCACGCCGATCTGATCGAATGCCATGCCCTCCTGCTCGGTGAGGAGCAGGATCTCCTTGGCCACCGCGCTGATCTCATCGTCAATGCCAAAGGTATTGATGATCCGGCAGTGCCAATTGACCGGCAAGAATCGGTATTGCCGAACAGGGTCCTGATCAAAAACAGCGAAACTTTGCGGCAACTCAGCAGGATGATCGCACTCCAACAGAAGATTCTTGGTCTCCTCGCTACCGGCCCGCCCCTGAAGGTACCCGGAGTAAAAGCGCTCGGCGAATCGCCAACCTTCATGCGCCGGCTGTGTCTTCAGGAGAGGAAAGAACAGAGTCGTGGGAAAGGTTTGGCCGACAGCGTGAACGAGATCCACCTGAATCTGGGTGAGATCGTAGAAGCCATAATAGAAAATCCGCGCGAACTGGCCTAAAAAACGCGAAGCCGGTGCTTGCGCGATTGCGAATTTGTCGAGCGTGGAATGATCCAGGATGCCGTGCTCTTGGCAGAAGCGAAGAAGCGTTTGAAGCAACACTAGGAGATTGGCCGTCCTCTCCCGGGTTCCCGGATCGAATTGGTTCTCGCGCAATGCTTCCAGCCCGACCTCCGGCTGTACCAGTCCATCGCGTAGATCTCGGAGGCTTTGCCAGAGCGCGGCGCAGCCGCCGGCGCGTTCCTCGATGCCGCTGAAGGCTGCCGCGCCGGGGTAGCGCGCGCGGATAATTTGACGCAACACCTCTTCAAGAAAAGGGTCATCGCGCAAGACCGGCGGATTCAGTCCCTTGGCTTCCGCGTACAACTTAGCCGCCAGCTGATGAAACGTCAGCAGTTGCAGATTTACAAAGGTTAGGTTTCGTTCCCTGGTTAGCAGAACTTTTAGGTGTCGCCGTAGAGCATCGGACGGAACTAGAATCAGCAGCGGACAAAGCGGGTCGGTGTTCTTATACTCTGAAATCTCTTCGATGAGCGAGTTCTCCAGATGCGGATGAAAGGGGCCGAGAATGACTTGCATGATCTTTAAAGTGTTCGAGAGGTGCAGAGCTAATATGGAATAAGGGATACGCTATGGCAAGCGTAAACTCGCGCGGCCTACTGTCAGTGATTCGCCGAAGCTTGCCAGGGCGATATGTATCGACGTTCTCTTCTGCAGCTAAATAAGTTGCAAAACTGAAGGCAAAGAATTAAAGATGATGAGTTTATGCGCTGCCTGCTTCACCTACGTTTCGTTTCCTTTTTCATCCTCCTATTTAACACGTTTCTTGCCCCGTCGTTAGCGCTTGCGCAACGGGCTAGCGGCTTGGTCGTGTCGGATAGCCCATTAGCGACCAAAGCGGGAATGGAAATGCTCGGCCGCGGCGGTAATGCCATTGATGCCGCCATCGCCACCGCATACGCATTGGCGGTGGTGGATCAAGCTTCCTCGGGAATCGGCGGCGGCGGCTTTATGGTCATTTACGAAACAAAGGACCGGCGGGCGCATGCGCTGGATTTTCGCGAAACCGCGCCGGAAGGCGTGCGCAAGGAACTCTACGTTAGGGACGGCCGGCCGGTGCCCTCACTCAGTCTTACCGGGGCGTTGGCCGTGGCGGTGCCGGGTGAGGTTGCGGGTTTGGCCGAGGCGCACAGGCGATTCGGCAGCATGCCGATGCAGGTGCTGATGGCGCCGGCCATCAGGCTCGCGTCCAACGGATTTCCGCTAGACGCGACCTTGCGTTACGCCATCGATCGGCAGCAGGGCTCGATAAAGAAATTCCCCGATCTCGCGCGAATCTACATGCCGAATGATGAGATGCCGGCAGAAGGCGAATTGGTTCGCCAGCCGGAACTCGGTGAGACCTTGAAGGCGATTGCGTCTCAAGGGGCCAATGCCTTCTATCAAGGTTGGATTGCCGACGCGATTGTCGAAACTCTCAAAAGAGAAGGCGGGGTTTTATCCAGCGAGGATTTGAAAAATTATCGACCCGTGTGGCGAGAACCTCTGATCGGCAACTATCGCCAGCGAACAGTCATCAGCATGCCGCCGCCCAGTTCCGGAGGCGTGGCAATTTTGCAAATGCTAAAAGTGCTTGAAGGGTATCAGCTGAGCTCATTGACGCATAACTCGGCAACGTATCTGCATCTGATTACCGAAGCGATGAAGCATGCCTTCGCCGATCGCGCGCAATATCTCGGCGATCCGGATTTTGTCAAAACGCCGGTTTCGTTACTTACTTCCAAAGACTACGGCAGGTGGATCCGCGGCCGCATCTCCGCGGCGAAAACTCATCCCACCAGATATTATGGCCTGGTTAATTTCAAACCGGAGCTGGGTGGAACCACGCATTTCAGTGTGATGGACCGTTTCGGCAATGCAGTGGCCTGCACCGTTTCGGTCAACACCCGCTTTGGTTCCAAACTCCTCGTGCCTAACACCGGTATTGTGCTGAACAACGAGATGGATGATTTCGCGATACATTCCACTGGCAATGTTTACGGTTTGGTGGGCAATGAGGCTAATTCCTTGCAACCCAGGAAACGGCCGCTGAGCAGCATGTCGCCGACCATCATCCTCCAAGGCGACCGGCCGGAAGTTGTGGTGGGCGGCGCGGGCGGCCCGCGCATCATCAGCGCCACGCTCCAGACGATTCTCAATGTGCTGGACTATCAAATGCCGGTGGCCAGGGCGGTGGAAGCCTCTCGCGTGCATCATCAATGGCTGCCGGATCAGTTAAATGTCGAAAGCGATATTCCCATTGAAACCAAGAGATCACTCGAGCGACGCGGGCATACCGTGCGCGAGCGAGGCGTGCTCGGCGTCGTGCAGGCGATCACAAACGGACAGAACGGGGTCAAAGGAGCGGCCGATCCTCGAAAAGATGAAAGGGCACGATCCGAATGAATTCCTCACATGCAAACGAACTTGGCGATGCTCATACGGGCCACCGAACTCCGGATGAGTATGGTATAAGTCCGGGCTTGCCAATTCCAATGGGTGCCGGAAGACTATCGAAAGCGCCCCACGACGCTTCCTCAAAAAGTCATCGAAGATCGCTCTAGCTGCGGCGGATCGTCAGGCCGACTAGGAGACCTACAGCGGCGGCAATAGCCACTGCGTTCCATGGATTTTCCCGGATATAGTCGTCAGCAATGTCGGCGTATTCTTTGGAAGTTTCCACCAGAGCCTGTTCGGCGTCGGCCAGCGCCTTCTTGCCTTCGATCAGGCTCTGCTCGATTTTCTGTCGCGCCGCGGCGACTTTCTCTCCGGCCTGGCTGGTGGTGGCTCTTAACAGTTCTTCCGCATCACCGACCAGAGTCTTGAGATCGTTAATTAGTTTCTCTCTTGAAGTTTCGCCGTTCATCTGTCCTCCTCGGGTTCTGCTTCGAACGTAAGTCCATGATAAACATGGGCCCAGCCGGTATTCAAGCTTCGCTCCTTATGAAAGTTCCTGTCGGCCGACGTTGATTTTGACTATTCCAGGCCATAGCATGCGAGCGGTATGAGAACCCGAATTGATCGTAAGGAGCAACAGCATTAGGGTAGCTACTGGCGCAGATCGTCGCTCTATTTCTCTTTAGGATTGTTGGTAATCCCAGCCGTGTCATGATCGCAGGGTAATCCCCTTCCAAAAATTTCGAGGGAGCCAAGAAGGAAGGACCACTGGTCTGTTAACGACGATGACTTTGGACCAGAGCGGAACGACTGTCGATCATTGCGAAAAGAAATACCGGTTCCTGAAAGTTACGTTGTTTCGAACGGGCGGCGGACCGCTGTTGAATAAAAGTATTTGCCCAGTCGCGCGGCGACAGACATGACTGCGATGT
>JAICEJ010000297.1 GCA_025924215.1 Candidatus Binatia bacterium | reverse complement strand
CCGATCTACACGGAGGTACATATGAAAATGTCTTATCGCGGCACGTGGTCGTTGTTACTGCTGTCCCTGGCATTTTGTTCCACCGCGGCGGCAGAGGATTTCTACAGCGGCAAAACAATTCGCCTGATCGTCGCGACCACGCCGGGTGGCGGATTCGATGCTTACTCTCGCATGCTCGCCCGTCACATGGGCAAGCATATTCCAGGCAATCCAACCTTCGTGGTGGAAAACATGCCGGGCGCAGCTTTCATGATTGGCACCAATTATCTGTATAAGCAGGCCAAGCCTGACGGGCTAACTTTGGGCAATTGGATCGGTACGCTGGTTTTACATCAAGTCATAGGAAAGAAGGGCATCGAGTTTGACGCGCGCAAGTTCGAGTATGTCGGCGCGCCGGTTAAGAATCATGACACATGCGTGATGACTCGAGCCAGCGGCATCGATAGCGCTAAAAAGTGGTTAAGCTCACCGACGCCGGTAAAGATGGGCGCTACGCCGCCAGGTTCGACGCCATACGATAACGCAGCGGTGCTGAAAGAAGCGCTTGGGCTGCCTATGCAGCTTGTCTCAGGCTACAAAGGAACCGCGGAGATTCGTTTGGCCGTTGACGCTGGTGAGGTGTCGGGTATTTGCGGCCTGGCGTGGGCGTCGACCAAAGTAACCTGGCGCAAGCATTTGGAATCGGGGGCGATAAAAGTTGTTTTACAAAACACAGCTGTAGCTCATCCCGAATTACCTGACGTCCCAACCGCAATCAGCTTGGCCAAGACCGACGCGAGCCGAAAGCTGATCGAATTGGCGCTGCATGATGTCGGAGCCATTACCTATCTCTATACCTTCCCGCCAGGTACACCGAAGGATCGCGTGCAACTCTTCCGACAAGGATTTCAGGCAACGTTGAAAGATCCGGAATTTATTGCCGAGGCCAAGAAAGGAAATTTCGAGCTCGATCCGGTTCCGGGCGGAGAGCTGGAGAAGATTGTTAGTGGTTTCTTCAAAGCCGATGCGGCGACGATAAATCGACTGCGCGATTTGCTCAAATAACTAAACGAGAGCCGGCTTGAGATCGCATTGGCGATAAGCGACTGACCCTTCGCACATTGAACCGTCACGAGTATAGCATGTAGAAAGTCACCAACGCCTCACAATTTTGCTTGCCCGAACTTTTCTGATCTTGTCCTTCCATTGCTAAGAAGTTCCGTTCTAGGCAATTGACGCCGGTTGCTTTCCGTGGCGTGTATATTGCCTTGATGTTCCCCCATGGAGCATCAAAAACTGCCAATACTTTTCTTGGGGCTATTTTTTTTCTTTTCACTGAGCGGTTGCGCCGCCGTAGGAATGACGCTCTTCGGTGTCGGTGCCGGCGTCGCTACCGGTACTTCCGTCTCCTACACCTTGGATGGAATTGCTTACCGAACGTTCACCGCTCCGATATCACAGGTCGAGGGAGCTACACGTACTGCCCTGGACCGGATGGGAATAAAGATCCAAGCGACTTCCAAAACAGAGCAGGGTAAGGCGATCAAAGCGATGAGCAATGACCGTGAGATTGAGATCGAGCTCGAAATGGTAAGCGCCAAAACAACTAGGATTCGCACGGTGGCAAAGCAGGGCATCTTCTTCAAGGATCGCGCAACCGCGACTGAGATCATCATGCAAACAGAACGGGTGTTAGGCGTCTGATAATTTTCGGTAAGGAGGAGAGACCGTGAAAACTTCAGCTCTGTTATTAGCGGCCCCGATCACTTTAACGGGCAGTGCGCCCGACCGGCCCAACAGGAGCGCTGCCCGCCGAGACAACAATCATCAAATCCAGCAACCGAAAAGATGGGGCATCGGCAACGTCTTCCTTTCGCTAAAGCTAACGAAGGGAGAGCAACTCGGAGAAATGGCCATCAACGGTTCTGGTCATGGCAAGGGTGAAGAAAATAAAGGTCTTATCTCAAAGAGAGGAGTCGATGTGAACTCACCAATTAAAACAAGCATACTGATACTACTTTTAATATTTACTTCGGCGCTTTCGGCCACATATGCCATCGCACTGGACAAGCGACATCCGGAACACTTCCTCCCGGAGGAGCGCAGAATCATTAGTGAGTACTATCGTCGCGCGAACACAACGAAGAAAGGTTTACCGCCGGGATTGGCAAAGCGCGGAGGTAAATTACCTCCAGGGTTGCAGAAGCATCTGGAAAGGAATGGCCAGCTGCCTCCGGGGCTGCAAAAACGTTTAGAGCCTCTGCCTTCTGCCTTGGATTCACGTTTGCCGTCAATCCCGGAATATTGGGAGCGGGTCATTGTTGAGCGTGATGTGATCTTGCTCGATCGACGTACTAACCGGATCCTAGATATCATCGAGGACGTGATCGGGCTCGCAACGGGGCAGTAGCCGGCATCGGGTGGTCACTCGCGGCGTTGCTCAATTTCACTTCGATTTCGAGCCACAGCGGTCAAGATTGTAGCTGCTGTTCCGCTCGGCCGCAGTAGCTTCAAAGTCCTAACTAAATCATTGAACTGTTTCGGCTACTCTCAGGTCCTGCCCCTGGCAAAAAGCCAGACGACCAAACCAACTATCAGTATAACCAAAATTACTCCGACCCATACGCCCGCCTCGAAGATATCCCCGACAAGCTCGCACCCGGCTAACATCACTGTCGAGATAACCAGCAGGGTAAACGCGAGGGTTCGATCCATTTGAAGTCCTCCAGTGTGGGTAGATAAGCTTAATTAAACTGTAACAGCAGCCGCGAATTCGACAAGCATGGCGCTGAGTCGGAGTATGCAATCGAAGACTCTAAGCTTCAAAGTGATATAGCGCCGGAACTGGATGTGCGCGGGAGGCGAGTTGGACACGTCCCAGGAGGGACATGCAGGGTTGTGGAGGGGAGACGCCGTATTGCTTGGTGGGCGTCCTGATGTTTTTCTCGAATACGGTGTCCAGTGCCTCCCGCTGTTACTTCAAAACGCAAGGAGCGGGCCGAGTAGATGCACACACTTGGCTCGGCGTTTAGCGGATTAAAAATTTTAAAAAAGCAGCCATTCCTGGCAGAAACTGCCTTAATTGGCAGATTCGGCCGTTCACTGCGACCCATGTTTTCTGTGAGGTGTAGGCTTGCAATCGAGCGAAAACTTCGACCACGTTTATGCACAAACTTCAGGTCGGTCTCGCCCATAGACTCATGAGTGTGTCTTGGGATTTACTTTTGACTTATCGCCGGTGAAGCTTCCAATGACTAAGGGGATACCTGTCGTGCAATGCTCTGCAGGTTGTTGGCTTTCGACAAGAAGAGAAACATCAGCACTATCCCGAGTACGATAAGTACTTCCGTGATAGTGTCGCGAGCAGGTACAAAGCGGGTGAGTTCACGAATCAAATGCATTACGTTATAGATAAAGCAAGAATAACTCCAGCGGATCAAGAACGAAGCTTGCCGCCCGTATAGTTAAAAACATTGTCGTTAATGTATCACATTCGATACGTCAGGATTAATCGTGTACCGAATGAGCGACAAACATACTAGAAGGGCATCAGTTCGCGGCTGACCGAACGTATTCAGCTCCAAGGATCGAGTTTACCGAAGAGCGGTAACTTCCAGATGACGGCGACTAAACTCTCGTTCGTTTGCGGCTCGCGGCCGTTCGGAGAAGATAACCCCTGAAAACATCATTCGTCTACCAACTGTTTCACTCTGCGGAGTAGGTCGTACAGATTAAAAGGTTTGGTGAAGCAGGGTAAATGCCCAAGGCTTTTCTCATCGAGCAATTCGGGGTGCCCAGTTATAAGGATAACTGGAGTGGATGTGAGCGACGATTCTATTCGGCGGATGACGTCGAGCGCGCTCACGCGCGGCATCACGACGTCACAGATTAACAGATCGAATTTCTTTTTGTCTAAAAAGTCTAATGCGGTGAGCCCATCATCTGCTTCGTCGACTTCATAACCTTGCTCGCGTAAAAGAAACGCAATGTTTCTGCGACTGCCGTATTCGTTATCGACGACAAGAACTTTTCTAGGCATCTTCCACTGCGCGGCGGGTGATCAATGACAACCAGTTCACATAATTATCGAAGGATATAGAAAAGCGCGAGTCAATGAAAGTTCAATGTTCGCCGACCGGTAACCCTGGCGCACAAAAGTAGCTCAAAGTGAGGGATACCCTTCCTGCCAAGTGGTGATAAGACCGGTGAAACGATTCGGCGCGATCATATTCCGGATGTTGGAAGCATCATGCCGTAGAAAAGAATCAGCCGGCCGGCAATGAAAGCACTAGGTTTGAATGTGGCGACGCCGTGCCTTCTTTTTGGACGATCTTAGGAAAGTGGCCCAGACGAATACCGCGATGCTGCAAAGTATTAGCGCCGCGCCCAAGCTCGGCATTGAAAACGCCACGCCGGCTCCGAGCACCAGCAGCCACAGCGCGGTTGTGGTCGGGCTAATTGACCAATCGCGTGGCACTCGCTCGGTCTTCGCAAGTTTCTTGGCATCTTCCTCAACGATGGCAGCTGCCGCCTTCTTGATTGCTTCCTGAAACGCGATGTCGGGCTCTCGTTTTAGGCCAGCTTCTCGCATCAGCCTTTCGATCTCTTCTTCCCGTTTTTCACGCTCGGACTTCATGAACATAGTCTTTCCGAAGATTTTCTCATCTGTCAACAACTCATGATTCTCTAGTCGATAGATATGATTTGCCGGGCTGAAAAACAAGCTGGATGAAAGTCTGGCGCCACAGCAGGCAAGCAGTCTGGCTTTCCCTCCGCGCCAGGTCGTGCTAAGTCAACGTTGGAGTAATTCCGAATCATCCTACAGGACCTGTCTCTTTGCCCAAATTAACCGGACTTTTTTACGGCTGGCGCATGGTGGCTGCCGCGTGCGCCCTGCGCGTGTTGGGCTCGGGACTTCATAGTTTCGGCTTTACCGTGTTCTTTCTTCCGCTGACCCAAGATTTGAATTTGAACCGAACCTCAACTTCTCTGGCATTTTCACTGGCGAGGGCGGAAGGGGCAATCGAAGGCCCCATCGTAGGCCACCTGCTAGGCCGTTTCGGTCCCAAGCCGATCATGCTGGCCGCGGTTCTCCTCATGGGCACGGGGTACCTGCTGCTCTCTCAGGTTGAGAGCTATGTCAGTTTTTTGATCGTTTACTTAGCGGTTATTTCTCTAGCTCACGCAGGCGGATTCATGCATGCGCCAATGGTGTTGATCAACACATGGTTCATCCGACACCGCGCTCGTGCCATTACCGTGAGCAGCGCCGCTTTCGGATTGGGCGGGGTTCTCATTGCTCCACTTCTAAGCGTTATCGTCCAGGCGTGGGGATGGCGCTGGGGAGCAGCCATCGCCGGAATCTTGTTTTTAGTGATCGGCATACCTTTGACCTTGACGATTCGGCGTTCGCCCGAAAGCATGGGACTCCTGCCTGACGGGGACATGCCTTTGAGCCATGCCTTCGGCCACGACGGCAGCGAGCACAAGATCAAATCGGAACGCGAAGTGACGTTGGCCGAGGCGCTGCGCTCTTTTGCATTCTGGGGCTCCGTCTTGGCCGCAGGTATTCGCAATGGCTCCTACCATGCCATCGCCGTTCATTTTGTACCGCTGATGGTTTGGAAAGGCTTGAGCCAGTCGGAGGCGGCTTTGTTGTTGAGCATCTATGCGTTTCTTGGAATGGCCTTGACTCTCATCCTGGGGTGGTTTGCAGATAAAACGAACAAGCCGCGCTTAACCGCGTTCATCTTGTTTGCCGCCGCCGGTGCCATGTTCTTGCCCATTGCCGGAAACTCGCTCTGGTCCCTATGCCTCTTCACAATCTTCTTTGCCGCTGTAGAAACTACTTTTCCGCTGGGTTGGGCGGTGGTTGGAGACTTGTTTGGCAGAAAGCACTATGCCCAGATACGCGGTTATATGACTCTGTTTTACACCTGGGGAGGTGTTATTGGGCCTGTGGTGGCTGGCGCGATCTTCGACCGCTGGAACACCTATGAGCCCTTGTTATGGTCCCTGGTTGTTGTCTACATCGTAGCGGGGCTGTTCTTCGCAAGCCTTAATCGCTCTTGGCTCAAAGCGACTGGTCAGAGCGGCTAGAGTCGCACATTAGGCTCTACAAATTCGTCGTGAGCCGATGAACATTCATTCGAAAGTATTTCAGCGCGCCGCGCCCGCGCCTCTTGGCGAGGCGGCAAGTTCAAATTTTCTTCGTCACGTGATGATGTCCCGGGTTCAAATTATTTGTTGAAGTAAAAAGCGGCGCGACACTTCAACTAGCTTCCTGAGGGCAAGTACTTACTGCAGCCTGGACGATAGATGATTTTATCTTTTGGT
>JAICEJ010000296.1 GCA_025924215.1 Candidatus Binatia bacterium | reverse complement strand
GCAAAACGCGCTGTGTTGATCACCGCCCGGCCGTGCGTGCCATCGCCGATCTTGACGTTTTGATCGTTGGTCGCCGATACCATATAACGCAGCTTGTTGCCTTTAACTTCGAGAAGCTCGGCAGTGACCGTAACGCTCTGGCCGATATTCGTCGGTGCTAGATGCCTGACATCGACGTGAATTCCGACTGTCTGTTCATTTTCTTCCAGGTAAGGCTCGGTCAATTCAACGCAAGTTCTTTCCATCAGGCCGATCATCGCCGGAGTTGAGAAAACGTCGCGGGCGAGTTGTCGCGCCCGCATCTCCAGAGTTGTTAAGTAGGTTGCTGTACGGGATAGACCCGGGCTCAGTTGGCTTTTCATGCCAGCAATATAACATGCGAGCGGCTCACGGGTAGCCATCGGGCAGGTTTAGTGTCTAACCAAGGGGCGCAGGTGTTTACGCTCCAATTTCACGGCTCGAAGTTTTGCGGCCCTGAGTAAATATTGATAAGAATTGGTTATGGTCCCGCCGGAAAAGATCACTGTAATCCTACGAAACAGCAGCTCGACACTAACCACGAACGAGTTTGAAGTATTTGATAACGTTTGTAATCAGACTGTCGGGACATTCACCTTGAAAGGTGGCGAGTCCAGATCCATTGACATCTCTCAGGACGATACCGGCAAGGGCAACTTCAAGATCCGGAACCTGGATCTCGGCCCGAACGATTGGCTGGAGGTTCCTTCCGTCAGTCGCGGAGATATTGTCACAGCTTAGCCGCGATCATCACCTGCCGCAGATACCGGCATCCAAATATTCTCTACTTGCGCTCCGTAAGGTTCACCCCCGACTTCCTTGCTTGATGATACCCAAGCAGCGCACTTGGATACCAGCCGCGAGAATCGTTGAGCTGCAATGCTGTTAAGTGAATTCTTTACGTGTCCCATTCCATACTCGATCAGTCTTCTCTACACCCTTTTCGTATGCGTTCTCATTCCGGCGTATTGGCGGCAATACGGTCCGGCAAATTTTCTTTGGTTCTCCGACCTCGCTCTGTTTATTGGGTTGGCGGGCCTCTGGCTAGAAAGTTCGTTGCTGGCGAGCATGCAAACAGTCTCGGTGCTCCTGCTGGAGCTGGTATGGAATATCGAGTTCTTTGCCGGCTTGATTACCGGCAAGCAGATTCTCGGACTTGCCGGCTATATGTTCCAATCCGATAAGCCGCTCTGGCTGCGCGGGTTGTCGCTGTTTCATGTTCCTCTGCCAATAATTTTGCTTTGGCAGGTTTGCTGTTTCGGATACGACACCCGGGCCTGGATCGCGCAAACCGGTCTGTTCTGGCTGGTGATGCCAATTTGTTTTTTCTTTACTCGACCGGAAGAAAATATCAATTGGGTGTTCGGACCGGGTAATCAGCCGCAAAGAAAAATACCCGCCGGAGCCTATTTGCTACTGCTGCTAATTGGCGCCCCGCTGTTCATTTATCTGCCGACGCACCTTCTTCTGCGCGCGTTGATGCCAAGATAATGAGTTGCCGCTCAACGCTGATAATCCGCCGATAGTTGGCGCCGCGATTCTACAGGTAGATTGTTAGAGCTGTTCCTTGAGAGGAATCGTGAAGAGTTCGAGAAATTTCTCGCGCCACGGACGAGCCTTCCAGGCTTCGTAGGTCAATTTTTTTGAATACTTTAGATCATCCGCAAACGCCTTCTCGAGCTCGCCGGCAACGGCGTGGTCGTAAGCAATTAGATTGATTTCCTCGTTCAGAGCAAATGAGCGGTTGTCGAGGTTGGTGGTGCCGACATGCGCCCAGATCCCGTCAACCACCATCGTTTTGGCGTGCATCAACGCCGCCTGATATTCGTAGATTTGAATGCCACCGAGCAGCAGAGGCTCGAATCCCCTGCGACTAGCCCAATACACCAGCTTATGATCGATTTTCCCCGGCGTTAGCACGACGACCGACACTCCCCTCTTCACCGCGTCCAAAAGCGCTTCTTGCATGCGCTCGTCGGGTAAAAAATACGGGTTCGAGAGATGAATGCTTTTGCGCGCCGATGAAATCGAAAGGAGCAACAGCATGTACGATTCGTAGGTGCCGCCGAGAGGCGAGCTTTTAACGATCTGCGCATTGACCTTGCCCACCGGTTTCAGCGCCGGGAAATAAAGATCACCGCCGAGGATATGGCCGGTCGTATCGCGCCAACTCTCCACAAACGCGGCCTGCAGTTGTTGGACAATCGGCCCTTCGATCCGTACGTCGGTATCGCGCCATTTACCGTCGGTGCGACCGTCCCCGGTCCATTCTTCGGCCACGCCGTGACCACCGGTAAAACCCAGCGTGCCGTCGATCACCAGAATACGCCGGTGATTGCGATAATTGTAATTCAACAGCTCCCATGGGGTGATGAATTGAAATAATCTGACACGGCGAAACCATTCGAGTTGACAGCCGGAGTCGGTCAAAAGCTGGGGAATGTCTTCGGGGATCTTGCCGCCGCCATGTGAATCGAGCAGAAGTTTCACCGTCAGGCCGGCGCGGCAACGCTCGGCAAATGCCTCGGCAAGCTCATACGCGATGGCGCCATCTTGATAAAGATACTGGGCATAAGTGATCGACTTGCGCGCACCGCGGATCGCTTTGAGCATGGCCGGGAAAGTTTGCTCGCCGTTGAGAAGTACATCGATTTTGTTACCGCCTATAATGGGCGCGTCGGTATGCGCGGCGATGGTTGGGAAGAAGGTTGCTTCGCCAACGATCATCGGGTCGATTTTGGTGATCGGAGTAGGGCCCGCACAACCCAGCAGCAACATCAAAGTCAGGAACAGAATACGGATCATCTACATTCAACGTAACAATTTCTCTAAAGAGCAACAAGTAGCTCCGCCGAGTGTCATTCATCGGCACCTCCGTCTTATAGGTGCAATTTTCGAAGGCTTGATACAAAATGTAGCGTTGTACCATTTGTATCGGCATCACTGCTGGCGACCTGCAAGCCTGAGCTGAAATAGAATTAGCCGGAGATTAGGTCGCCGGTTGGTCGCATTTCAGCCCGAACGCCTGCCGTGCCAAGCACAATTTGGCTTCCAGATGATACAGAAGCAAACATTTGATTGTAGCCTTGTCGGGGTCAAATTTTTTACCATCACCTGCGCTAATAACGCGATACTGTCAGCTAGGCACACGGGGGTGGCGCTCGGAAGCGAAAAATCGCCTTATCGGAGCGGTGAGACCCGAGATAGTCGCGATCTAATCTACCAGTCGCTGCTTGTAAGCCGGTTGGCAAGAATCAGCACGTGCTCTCGCCAACTCTCTGGGACGTTCAGGCAAGTCCCGCTGCAAATATAACCATCGCCTTTCTTGACATTGGGTGCCGCCATTCCTACTGTTGATACAGTAGCTGCGTTGCGAGTGGTGTGACAATGACACGGGGCGTTGCACGCCGAATCGGACTCACCTAGCGATGAGCCTTTCACTGTGCTACTGGATGTGCCCCTTAGTTGTTGGAGGCAGCGATTAATATGATTCAACGTGACGATTGGGATTTATTCATATGGTCTCGAGCGAACGATCTGCTCCACCGAGCAGAGCGGATCCAGCGCAACTTCATACAGATTGCCGCGGCGACGCAGTATCGGTCATCTCAGAGTCGAGCTCCAAGCTGGGAGCCTCCAGTCAACGTTATCGAAACCGACGAAAGCCTCTGGGTGATCTCTGCCATTCCCGGAGTATCGTCGGACCAGGTACAAGTGCGAATCGAGGCCAACGAACTGGTGATCACCGGTCATCGGCCACTGCCCAAGTGTTGCAACGACGGGGATCTAAAAATATGGGAAATTCCGCTCGGTCATTTCGAGCGGCGTCTCAGGGTAATAGCAGGCGAAACCCCGTTAATTCTCGGCGAGATCACATTGAAGGAAGGCCTGCTAATTATTCAGCTAAGGAAACATTCATGAAAGCTGAACCGGCGGAAACTCCCAAGTCCAGACCTCGGATAAACATCCCGGAAGGGGCAATGGTCATTTTGCCGCTGCGCAACGCCGTACTCTTTCCGTCGACGATCATGCCGCTCGTGGTCGGTCGCCCGGCGAGTCTGCAAGCTATTGAAGAGACGGTGCGACAGCAGTTGCCGGTCGGTTTTGTCGGTCAACGAGATCCGGCAGTGGAAAACCCGGCGCCTCAAGACCTGTACAACATCGGCACGGCAGCAGACATACTCAGAATGTTCAGCCTGCCGGATGGGCAGCGGCAAATCATTGCCCAAGGCCGCCGCCGCTTCGAAATAGCCGAGTTTGTCCAAGTCGATCCGTTGCTGATCGCGCGGGTCACGATGGTAGAAGAGACGATCCCACAGACCAAACAGTTCGAGGCGAGAATCGTTAATCTGCGTCAAGAAGCGTCGAGAGCGCTGTCTTTGCTGCCCGAACCGATGAACGAGTTGAAAACGACCATTGAGAGGATCGAAGATCCTTTGATGTTGATCGATATGATCGCTTCGACACTCGACATACCAACGGCTGAGAAGCAGGAACTACTCGCAACTCTGGAACCGGTAACCCGCGCCCAAAGAGTCTCAGAAAAATTGGCGCGCCAAATCGAAGTCCTGGAACTAAGCAAGAAAATCAGCGAAGAGACCAAGGATTCGATGACCAAGGCGCAGCGCCAGTACTTTCTCCGTGAGCAGTTAAAGGCGATTCAAAAAGAACTTGGTGAAGAGGACGGCAAAGGCGTGGAGGCGGAGGATCTGCGCCAGAAGATTTTTGATGCGAAGATGCCTCCCGAGGTGGAAAAGGAAGCGCTTAATGAGCTGAACCGGTTGCAGCGCATGCCCGAGGCCGGCCCCGAATATTCTTCGCTACGCACCTACTTCGATTGGTTGGTCGAACTGCCGTGGAGTGTTCTCACTGAAGAGGAAATCGATCTGCCTAAGGCGCGTGAGATTCTCGACACGGATCATTACGGACTCGAGAAGGTAAAAAAACGTATCATCGAATTTCTCGCGGTCCGCAAGCTCATGCCCGAAGGAAAAAGCCCGATCCTGTGTTTAGTCGGGCCTCCGGGAGTCGGCAAGACTTCGCTCGGACAAAGCATCGCGCGAGCGATGAATCGCAAATTCGTGCGCCAAAGCTTGGGCGGTGTGCATGACGAGGCGGATATCCGGGGACATCGCCGCACCTACATCGGCTCACTGCCGGGCAATATCATCCAAGGCATTAGAAAGGCAGGCAGCAGAAATCCGGTCTTTATGCTGGACGAAATCGACAAGCTCAGCGCCAGCTTCCACGGCGATCCTTCGGCGGCCTTGCTCGAAGTCTTGGATCCATCCCAAAACAACAGCTTTCAGGATCACTATCTCGCTGTGCCTTTCGATCTGAGCCAGGTCCTATTTATAGCCACGGCAAACGTCCTCGATACCATCCCCGGCCCGCTCCGCGATCGCATGGAGATCCTCGAAGTGCCCGGTTACATCGAGGACGACAAATTAGCCATCGCCAAAGGTTTTCTCATTCCGAGACAGACGGTTGAGAATGGTCTCAAACCGGAACAGATTCATTTCACTGATGAGGCGATCCGGGAAATCATCAGGTCGTACACTCGAGAGGCCGGCGTCCGCCAACTCGAGCGTGAGTTGGGCGCTGTGTGCCGGAGCGTCGCCGCGCGGGTTGCCGAAGGTCTTACCGAGCCGATCACCATCGATACCGAATCGATCGTCAATTATCTCGGTCAGAAAAAATTTTTTAACGAGATCGCGCTGCGCACCAGCTTACCGGGAGTGGCGACCGGTTTGGCCTGGACACCGGTAGGCGGTGATATCTTGTTTGTCGAAGCGACCAAAATGCCGGGAGAGGGTCGATTGATCTTGACCGGCCAGCTGGGCGAAGTGATGAAAGAAAGCGCACAGGCCGCATTGAGTCTGGTCAAATCACGCGCCGAAGCGCTGGGCATCGACCCGGAGGTGTTTCGAAAGAACGACCTACATATCCACCTTCCCGCCGGCGCGATCCCCAAAGACGGTCCCAGCGCCGGCACTACGCTCTTTGTCGCTCTAGTTTCACTGTTGACCGGACGCCGGGTCAGCAAAGATGTCGCCATGACCGGCGAGATCAGCCTGCGCGGTCTCGTCCTGCCGGTCGGAGGAATCAGGGAAAAGATGCTGGCCGCCAAACGCGCCGGGATCACACACGCCTTGCTCCCAGAGCTGAACCGGCGGGATATCGAAGAGATTCCGCCGGCAGCACGCGCCGGGATGCGCTTTGAGTTTCTAAAAACCGTCGATGACGCCTTATTGCTTGCGTTGGAATCCAACGGCGCCAGCAGCGGCTTCGATGCTCCTGATCG
>JAICEJ010000295.1 GCA_025924215.1 Candidatus Binatia bacterium | reverse complement strand
TCCAGGCGCCGTAGAAACCCTTCTCACGCCGCGGCATGGGCCAGGTGGCATGACCTTCGTCCAAGAAAGCCTCGCACCATTTGACCAATTCACGATTAATTTGCTCGCCGATTGCTGTGCCCAAGGTGCGATCGCACCAGCTGGCCAGCATCAGAGTTCGACCGAGATCTCCCTGCTCTGCGGTAGCCCGCCAGCTCTGCGGCGGTTTCGCAGCCGAGGTGAGATGATTTGCCAACGATTTGATCGCGTTGCGCTCGGGATGGCGCTCGAGCAGAGTGGCGAACATGTCATCAGGAGGAGGAGAAAGATCTTGCAGCATGCAGGCGCGAAGCACGGCCCCGAGAGTCACGTCATGATCGCCTAATTGGACGTGCCTGGTTTCTGCGCGCGCTTCTAGCGCGACATCGAGTTGATCGGGCAGAATCCGGCCCGAGCGGAAATAGTCGCGAAAAACTTCAACCGACAAATACCCCTTGCTGTCGAGCAATCGCTGAGCCCGAGAAATGGCCTCTTCAAAATGGAGATACTCCAGGCCGTGTAGCGGATTGTGGTGCACGAATGTGCGCATGGGCCAGTAATCGGCAATGACCTCGCTCGCCAGCAGGATCAACGCTCGGAGCTCACTCCGCTGAGATTCGCTGTACTGTGTTGCTGCCATTTGCGTCACAGTCATCTCCATGGCATGCGAGTGCCGTGTGCCAGTGGAACGGTTTCGACCCAATCAAGCGGCATGGCGCCGAGGGCGATTAGAATCAGCAGCAGAAGCGCGAACACCGCAACCTCACTTGTTTGGAAGTCGTTATAGCCAATATCGGAGCGGTGCGGACCAAACAGAAGCCGCTGCATCATTCTGAACAAATACCACGATGCCAAGAACCAGGTGAATAGAATCACCATCAGTCCCCACGTAACCGTAGCCGAAGCCTGCAGCAACATCGCCACATATGCGGAAAAAACGCCAAACGGAAGCAGGCCTATGGCCGCCATAACCAACAAAGAAAACACGGTAGCAAAGCGGGGCATCGGCCCTGCCAAACCGTGCATACCGTCTAAAGTCAAATCGCCGTACCGTTCACGCACGCGCTGCCACGCAAGGAGCAGTCCGGCGGAAATCAATATTGTCGTGACCAAGTAGATGATTGGTTGAACACCCAGATTTACTGTAATGCCGAGACTCCACCACAGAGCTGAATAGAAAGCGACGCCGGCGTAGGCCACAAGTTGCGGAACTCTCGTTTGACCCAAAGCTTTGAGCGAGCCATAGACCGCGCCGAATAAGGCCAGAACGCTCACGGCACGAAGAGTCTCGATCGGAAGATCCGGCATCAACTGAGCGATCCCAAACACTCCCGCCGCCGGCAGCAGCATGGCGAGGGCTATTGCCTGATATCCTGGCCAGCGCGTGAGCGCAGCCACGTAGATTCCGTGCAGGGGAAAGAGCGGCAGCAGAATAGCAATCAAGATGAACAACCCGATTTCCGCCGGCTGAGCCGGCAGCCGCGCGCCGAAGGCTAGTGCCGAGCCAATGGCGATCAAAGCTGCCACATACGGGAAGACTCTGCTCGAATTCAGGCGATCGACCTCACGTCTAAAGAGTTGGGTCAATTTTATGGCTAGCGCATCGAGGTAGAGTCGATTCATCAGAAGCAGGTAAATACGAACGCGTAAGTTATTCACCCATTCCGGCATGCCGATCGTTCGCCCATGGTTCTCTGCATAAATCAGAATCCAGCCAAGAATGATGACCAAGGCAAACGCTGATACCAACACATCGAACAGTAGGACCGGTAAAGCGCCGGCTTGAAAGTGGGCAGCTACCTGGCCCGGCGCCGGAAATAAGAAGTGTGTGAAGCTTTCCGCTGCCAGCAGATAGGTTACGACCACAAGGAAGAGTGTAAAGAGCATGCTCATAGCCACCTTCCAAGTAGCGACCGCCCGCAGGCGATATAGTGTCAGGATCGCTTGGGAAGAGGTGGCCCAGCCGAAGAAGAGAAAGATCGTCGTTCCCTGTGAATCTCTCAATGGAATGCGCAGGATGCCATGAGCCGCTAGCAGGATGATCAACGGAAGGATCAGGGTTGTAAGAAATCCGGTGAGCCAGGTTAAAGTTGAGAATTGACTTCTCTCGATTCCCTCACTCTTGGGAGGCAATCGGGGGTCTTGGCGAGCGGCATGAATCACGTAGCCGCAATTTAAAAATATGGTGCCTTTAAACAGACCATGGGCGATCAAGTGAAAGATCGCAAGGCCGTAGGCGCCCAGACCGCATTCCATGATCATAAAGCCCATCTGTCCAATGGTTGAATAGCCCAGGGTCTTCTTGATGTCGTTCTGAACCAGCATCATGGAAGAACCCAAGAGAGTAGTAAGCATCCCGACGGCGAAGACCAGATGGAGCGTTGGCGGATTCAAGTCGTAGAGCGGCGCCAGACGGGTCAAGAGAAAACCGCCTGCGTTGATAATCCCGGCGTGCAACAGGGCATGGACCGGTGTCGGCGCGTACAGAGAATCGGGCAGCCACATGTGCAATGGAAACTGCGCCGACTTGGTCATAGCGCCGATGAAAATCAATAAAGTGACGGCGGTGTCGGCGCGCATCTCGAAGCTACCGCCGGGCCCGAGAAAGAGCGAGCGTTGGACCTCGGCGGCGCGCAAAAACAGCTGCTGAAAATCCAAGCTGCCGTACGTGCGATACGCCAGCATGATCGCGGCTAGAAAGGCAACGTCGCCGATGCGCTGCATAACAAATGTTCTAAAGGCGCCCCGCACCGTTAGTGGATGGCTGTAGTTGTGAGACAGGAGCGGCACGAGCCAACTCAGCAGTTGCCAGAATATGAAGAGCATTAGTAGATTGGCGCTCGACACCATGCCGAACAGCACGAAACCGGTAAAAGCCAGTAAGCTGTGAAAGCGCGTATATCCGCGCTCCTGTTGCATGTAGCGGATCGAAAATAGATGGATCAGGATGCTGATTGCGGCGATATGCACGAGCATCACGGACGAAAGCCGGTCAATGTGCAAACCGAATTGTAAGATACCGTCGTGCCAGGGTGATAAATAAATGGTTTGTGCCCCGCCAGTAGTTACTTCGTAAAGGAGCAGCAGGGAGAGCGCGAAAGAGATCACTTCCGCCGCCACGCCGATCCGGCCAGCCCTAGGGCCGAGCGTGCGTCCCAGAAGGCCGATGATCAACCCCGCCGCCAACGGCGAGAGGAGTATCAACGCAGGATAATAAGCGAGCATGATCTTGGTCTACAACCTGTCAATGCATAATATGACAATAAAGATCGTCGTGTCGTTTGAAAAATCGGTGGCCGCGTCGCAAGCCAAAAAAAGCCGGCCCTTTAAAGAGCCGGCTACCCCTATACCGATCCCAACTGCCTGCTTCTGATTATCGGCAGAATTTTTTTACCATAGCGTATGACTTTAGAGCAGTAAAGCGATTGCCATCCGATCATGAGCCTTTTGATTCACCAGGCACCGAAACTTTGCTGATTAGCAAACCGGATGTCCGTCAGATTCCTTGCCGCCTGCCAGCAGCGATGCTAAAGACATAGCCACTCTTGACGACTTAGTTTTTTGGCGCGGGGAAATCGTAAAGGTGATGATAGAGGTTCTGACAAACTTGCTGTATCGGTTGCTGCGGAGTTTCTTTCAAATGAAACCCCATCAGACGCTGGGAGGATTCAAAACTATCTCGGATGATCTTGCCATGCGAATGCCGTGAAGAATGCCAAGCCGACGGAACTATGTGTATCCCCGTTCTCGCTGGACAGGTCGGGCTATATCGATGCGCTGTATCGATGAAGCAAGTGCGTTCAAGCTGTTCAACAGTTCAAATCGTTCAACAGGTTTCGGAGGTCGTGGAACCGGCGGATATTGAAAGCTCGAACCCATTGTAAAACAGGGCTTTCAGCAGGAAATAGATTCATATGTACACTTACGAAATTGTCATTATCGGTGGTGGGATGGCGGGGCTCAGTGCTGCCGTGTACGGCGGCTGGCTGGGACATACGGTTTTCCTTGCCGAACGGCAGATGTTTGGCGGGCAGATTGTTAACGCCGATCAGATCGAGAATTATCCGGGCTTCCCGGACGGTGTTTTGGGTGCTGACTTGGTGTCGAAAGTGCGCATGCAAGCGCTAAAGCTCGGCGCAAAGATGCAATACTTGGAAATGACCGGCATTAAGATCGAGGCAGACGGGTTCCACTTGGCTACGGCGGAGGAACCGATTCAAGCGAAGACCGTGATTGTTGCGACAGGGGGCAATCACCGGGTTCTCGGAATCAAGGGAGAAGCCGAATTCGAAGGCCGGGGCATTTCGCGCTGTGCTACTTGCGACGGCGCATTTTTCCAGGACCAGCCTGTGGCAGTCGTTGGCGGTGGGGATACCGCTCTCGATGAAGCCTTGTATCTTTCCAAGATCGCCTCACGGGTTACCATCATCCTTCAAGGGGCAACGCCTATCGCCAGCGAAACTCTATTGCGCCGCGCTCGAGAGAATCCGAAGATCGAGTTTGTCGCAAATGTGACGCTTGAAGAAATTTCCGGTCACCATTCGATCGAATCATTACGGTTGACTAACGGAACTCATGTCACGGTTGCCGGCGTATTTGTCGCCATTGGGTTCGAACCTGAGACGAGTCTTTTGAAGAATCTCGTGGAGCTGGACCCGATCGGGCATGTGCCGGTGGACATTCATATGCAGACCACCGTGCCTGGACTCTTCGCCGTCGGATCGGCGCGGCAAGGAAACGCCGGACAACTTGCAAGCGCGGCCGGGGATGGCGTGACCGCAGCGGTGGCGGCGCACCGGTACCTTACAAATATTTGAATTGAGCCGGATCAGTCATTGCTCCGCGGGCTGCTCATCTATTTCAACTCAGTAGGCAGGCTTCCTGCGATTATCGTCATAGAATTTTAGAATCGACACCGACTAGTAGTTTCGTGGCCGCCGGTAATTAGGTTCTTTTCTTCTCTAAGCATCATCGAATCTAAAATGCAGCGATGTGTGGGAAACGGCCAGCGACCATCGACTGCGCAATCTCTCGGATCCGGTCGATGTTTCCATCCCATTGATTCGACCTACTGTTGCGGCGCATGGATGACTTGCATATAAGGGGACGAAGAACTGAAAAATTCTTTACGCAACTTTTTGTATGAGAGTCTCACAAAAACACCTGGTCACTTAGGAGGATGCAGTCCAATGGCAATGCTCAAGATGCTTGACCCAAGAGCCACTGTAAATCCCGAAGAGCGGCCTCTGATGCGGGGGTTGGAGTCGTTGGAAGGGAAGGTGATTGGCATTATCGACAATGGCCAATCAAATTCCACGGCGATGTTTCAAGAATTGGCGAAGTTGATGCGGGAAAAATTTCATACAGCGGAAGTAGTTTTTAAGACGAAGCCTTCGCATATGCAGGGAGCGCCCAAACCGATTATAGAGGAATTTGTCAGCCGTTGTGACGCGGTGATCACCGGTCTGGGAGCTTGAGGGTCGTGCACGTCGTGGAGTGTCCACGACGCCATCGAGCTGCAAAAAAAGGGAAAGCCGACAGTTACTCTGTGTCAAACGATTTTCATGGAGCTGGCCAAGACCGAAGCGAAGTTTTTTGGGCTTGCTACGCTTCCATTGGTGGAAATTCCCCATCATCCAAGCGGCGGCGCCAGAGCCGGCGAGCATCGCGCCGATGCCGAAGGAGCGGTGGATTTGGTGCGCCAGCGGCTGACACTGGCGAAATAGTAGGCGTAAATCAGGGAGCCTACGGGAGGGACACTTGCGTTGAGTATAAGTCCCCTCCCCGTGAAAGGTCAGGATAGGCGCATCTGTACCGCACCATTTCAAGAGCTAGAACGCTGAGGGCAAACGCGACCGATGCCGAACGATTTCTTTGGCAGCACCTTCGCCTCCGCCAAATGGACGGGCATAAGTTTCGAAGACAGAGGCCGGTAGGTCCTTACGTGGTAGATTTCATTCGTTTAGAAAAGCGGCTGGTCATTGAAGTGGACGGCGGACAGCGCAACACCCAAGTGCCTCAGGATACGGAGCGGGAAGCCTGGTTGCGACAGGAAGGTTACACGGTGCTCAGGTTCTGGAACCATGAAGTTTTGACGCAATTGAAACTGTCGTGTGGAATGCTTTGAATGCACCCCCTCCTGAATCCTCCCCCGACACGGGGGGAGGAGTGAGTCGGATCCGTCTCGCGTTTCGCGAAATTACTGGAAGACTTGGTGCCGAACAAGCGGAGTAACCATAAATGACGACCCTCACCTCACCCATCATTGAGGTCGAAGACAGTTGGGAAGCGGCCAACGATTGGTTCTGCCGTGAAAAGCTGAGCGATGGTTTACC
>JAICEJ010000294.1 GCA_025924215.1 Candidatus Binatia bacterium | reverse complement strand
ATTTTGAGTTTGCGATTGCCTTGCCATCGCTGCGTCCGGTCTCACCTCACCCGTTGCGTTTGCTGCTGTGATAGGTCCGCTGGTGGAAGTTCCGGTGCTAATAAACCTGGTCACTGTGGCATTCTGTTTCGACGCAATTGGTTTTGCCTAATCAAGCGATCGCCGAGCGGAAACACCCTTCCCCATTAAAAGCCAGCCAAACATCGAGCGACCGCAATAGGAGCCGTTCAGGCGTGAGCCAGCCTGTGTTCCTTATGATCAGCGCTCCAGACTTGCCGAGAAGCATCAGCGATCATTGCCGCAATGAGGGTCAATCACTTTCGAAACACATTCGACGATTATCGATAATACACAACAGGACAGACAAAATAATGTCTGAGCGGTGATCAAGCATCCGCGAAGAACCGGTTTTCTGACCAAAGCTCCGCGTCCGTGAACGCCCTATGCTGAGACTAGCCGTCTAATATGCTAAGGCTCCTCAAAGCTCTCTAAACCGGCTGAAACCTTCCTAAAGTACACAGTAACTATTTGAATTGAGCAGGATAGCTAGTGCCGGCTAAAAAATTGTTTCACAAGGCCGATGTCTGTGGTATGGTTTCTCTCGCCTCAATTTGGTTCAACTTTTCTTGGTCATTGTCTCACTCACATCGTTCAGCATACCGTTCGCGAGGGAAGCTCATTCGAGGCGAGTCTTCTGCTGTGTCCGCATTTTGTACGTGAGGTAAAAACAACAAACCCAAAAAGCTGCCAAGCATGGGGCTTGAAATTATTGAGCTTGATTGGACGTTCTAAGCGCTATTGCAGGCTTGAACTGATTCGTAATCAGTAGGTCGCCGGTTCGACTCCGGCGGGTGGCTCCAATGCCGAGTCCGCCGTGGAAATCCCGGGTGCGTTGATTACCAATCGAGCTTTCCGTGGCTTTCTCACCTTCTATGATGCAAGTTTGGGCGCTCGCGGATTCGGACGCTATTGACGACAAGTCGGTGTAGCAATAAAACAAATCAACTTTGATGGAGTACTGCTCTGTCTATGAAGAGTCACGACAACCTGCTCGGGTCTCCTGCAGCCGAGAGTGACAGCATCATCCTATGCTCCACCAGCCAAGGCTATAACGTCAGAGCCACCCCGCTTCGAATAACACGCGATGTGGTGGTTTTCGAAGTCTACAACCCCTACAGCATTCTTCAGCTCTCCGAGGTTTTAACAGCGTTTAAAATAATCGTTAACGATCAATCGATTTATTCCGGTCGTGCAACGGTGAGCAATCTGGTTAACACAGGCATTATGCTCGTCTGTGAAGCCAGCCTCGAAGAGGGCTGGTCGGACATCGATCTTCTCAGCCTGGTATCTCAGCCAACCAAATTGCGCGCGGATTTCAGAAGCTTTCTCCGACAATGCGAGAGGATTCACAGTATTCAACCCCAGTACAAAGTGGTTGTTGCAGATATGCAGAACTATTTCACAGAGCTCAAGCGCTGGCTCGAGCACGTTGAATTAGGTATCCGCTCCTTGCCGTCCGGCGACCGTTCGAAAACGGAATCTTCGGTGATTAATGAATTAGCGCCTAGCCTTTTGCCATCCATCGACTCACTATTCGGCCGTTTTGAAGAAACAGCCGCAGACGTGCCGGTGCAACTTCTACCAAGCCATAGAAACTATGCTAAGCGGCAGCTTCACCCCCATCTACTATGCTCCCCCTTCGCCTACCGAACCTACCACAAGCCCTTAGGTTATGCAGGTGATTATGAGATGGTGAACATGATCCTGAGAGATCCGAATGAGGGAAGCACTCTATTTTCGAAGATCATAAACGCCTGGTTCCTGAGTCAAAGTCCGGCGGGAGCACACCGAAATCGCATCAGGTATCTAACGCAGCTTTTGGTAGGTGAAACTTCGCGTTTGCGGCGTAACAATAAGGTGGCAAAAATCTTCAACCTTGGATGTGGGCCAGCTAGCGAAATCCAGAGTTTCCTCATTCAGGATGAAGTATGTAATGACGCCGAGTTCGTTTTACTGGATTTTAATGAAGAAACCGTTCAACACACGGGCAGGGTTCTTGAAAATCTTAAGACTAAATACAACCGTAAAACCAGCATCGAGGTCATAAAAAAATCCGTTCACCACGTTCTCAAGCAAGTGCATCGTCCAACACCGGGCTATGATATGGTGTATTGCGCTGGAATCTTTGATTATCTCTCGGATCGAATATGCAAGCAGCTAATGAACATTTTTTACGAGCTGCTTGAACCTGGAGGACTGCTCGTTGCCACCAATGTGGAATCTTCAAATCCGTCACGAAACGGCATGGAGTATTTACTGGAATGGCATCTGATCTATCGCACTCCGCTTCAACTCCAAGGCTTAATCCCGGATCGGGCTCCTCCCCGAAGTTTCACTCTTAAAACCGATGACACTGGTATCAATGTATTCCTCGAGGTAAGAAAGCCCGATGACGCCTGACGTTCCGAGCCAGCACGAACAGGAATTTGAGCAAGCGTTTATCTCGCGCGAACGTCAAGATCGCATTCGCAGCGGAAAGGTCGCTTGCGCTTTGGTGATGTTCCTTATGCCCGCGGGAGTCATCCTGGACCTGTGGGTTTATCCGGACCGAATCCGCGAATTTTTTCAGCTGCGCTTAATCTGCTCGGTAGTGGCAGCGGGCTGGTGGACTCTTCACCAAACGTCTTTTGGCCTGCGGCATTACCGCTTGCTCGGTGTTCCGATAGCCCTTCTTCCAGGATTCTTTATCGCTTGGATGATTTCAGTCACCGAAGGTCCAGCCTCACCTTATTACGCCGGACTCATTCTCGTGCTTCTTGCAGTCAATGCGATCGTGCACTGGAGTACGGTCGAGTCTTTGTTGGCTCTGGCGGCTCTTTATCTTTTTTACCTGGTGGCTTGTGCCCGCTGGCCCATCGCGGAAGAGCAGGGAATATTTTTTAACAACATCTATTTCTTGGTGCTTACAGGAATTATCGTGGTGATCGGCAATTATCTCTACAATCAGCTCCAGCTCCGCGAGTTCGTGTTACGCTTCGAGTTGAGCCAAAACCGACGAACACTTGAACAAGCCAATCAGAAGCTAATTGAATTGGACCGCGTCAAGAGCCAATTCTTCGCCAATGTGAGCCATGAGCTGCGAACGCCTCTAACTTTGTTGTTGACTCCGCTGCAAAGCCTAATCCAGGAGCATAAATCGGAGCTAGCGTCGCCCACTCGGGACCTGCTGCTGATCATGCAAAGCAACGGCATGCGACTTTTGAAGCTAATCAACGATTTGTTGGACCTCGTACGGCTAGAGTCGGGCAAAATGGAGGTTAATTCAGAGCCGGTGGACATCGATCGCCTCGTCTACGGCGTTGCCAACTCAGTAAAAAACATCGCTCAAGATCGCGCCATCAAGGTTGAGGTAATGATCGACCACAATGTTGGCACAGTCCTGGCCGATAGCGACAAACTCGAAAGGATTTTGCTGAATCTGCTGTTTAATGCAATCAAGTTTACGCCTGCGGGCGGTAGCATTGAAATCAGAGTGATGCGCGCCGAACACGAATTGCTTCTGGTGATTTCCGACACTGGAGCAGGCATCAGCCAGGAACAGCTGCGGTTTATTTTCGACCGCTTCTGGCAAGCGGACACCTCGGCGCAACGAAAGAACCAAGGATTAGGTATAGGGCTCGCACTGGTGCGAGAGCTGGTTGAAATTCAGGGCGGTCAAGTGAGTGTCGACAGCGAGCTTGGCAAAGGAACCCGATTTACCATCCGGTTGCCGTATAACGAGATAGATCGGCGATCCACCGATGGCGTAGAGAAAACTGAACCGTCCGACAGCGACGCATCGCCCCGAGTTTCATCACATTGGGATAGCGATGGCAGCAAGCTGGGCGAGATCGATCGACAGGCCGAGCTTTACCCATCTATGGCACTTCTCAGAGCAAGTCTTCGGCCGGTGGGGAACGACACGGACAGCAAAAAACCGCGGGTTCTGATTGCTGATGATGAACCGGACATGCTGCTGTATTTGAAGTCACAGTTGAGCCTTAACTTCCACGTGATCGAGGCAGTCGACGGCCGCCAGGCGATTGATAAAGCGAGCCAATTTTTACCAGATGTGATCGTCTGCGACATGATGATGCCTGAAAAGAGCGGCCTTGAGGTTTGCCGCGATCTCAGGGAGCGCACCTACACGAAGTCGATTCCGATTCTGATGCTCACCGCCAGGGCCGACGAGGAAACTAAGCTTACGGCATTAGCGGCGGGAGCTAATGATTTCATCACTAAACCGTTCTCCACGACCGAGCTACGGGTTCGATTAAAGAACCTGGTGGACACATTTCATTTACAACAGAAATTGGTGCGGCAAAATCAAATTCTCGAAGCGACGATTGAGCAATTAAAAGAGACGGAGGTGCAACTGGTTCATTCAGAGAAGCTAGCTTCGCTTGGTCGAATGAGCGCCGGTATCATCCATGAGATCAACAATCCGCTCAACTACGCAAAAACCGGCCTCTATGTACTTCGCAACACTATCGATTCGCGAAGTACTGATGAAAAGGAAGCTTCGTTAGAAGTGCTGCAGGATATTCAAGATGGGATCGATCGAATCGATAGGATCGTATCAGATTTACGCATTTTCACTCACCCCAACGTGACGCAAATCGAAAGGATTCAAATCGCGGAGCTGGTGACATCTGCATTACGTTTATTAAGTCATGAGCTACAGAACAAGATTAGAATTGAAAACGAGATCTCTAGTGACCAGACAATCTGGGCCAATCGCAACCAGGTGACACAAGTGCTGGTAAACCTGCTGCAAAACGCTGTATATGCGGTGGAAAAAAAGGCGAACGCGGAAAAGCCGCCAACAATTTGGCTGAGAGCCTTCCAAGACTATGATCATAGTTTGGTTGTTATCCGTGACAATGGCGAGGGAATTCCACCGGAGAACCTTCCAAAGATTTTCGATCCATTTTTCACCAGTAAGGATGTCGGAGAAGGTATGGGACTTGGGCTGAGCATCTGCTATCGTATCATGCAGCAGCACGGAGGATCCATCGAGGTTCGGAGCGAGCGGGGTGTTTACTCGGAGTTTACCCTACGTTTTCCACGTGCGGCAGACGGCATGGCGGCTGCTTGAGGGAGAGTTTATGGAATCGGCTTACGATTATCGCAAGTGTACGCTGCTTTATGTCGATGATGAAGAGATGGCTTTAAAATACTTTACCCGTGCCTTCGAGAACAGGTTTCCGATCCTAACCGCACTTAATGCCGCGGATGGGTACAGGCTTCTGGAAGAAAATCGCGAGCGAATTGGCCTTGTAATCACTGATCAACGAATGCCTGGGGAAAAAGGCGTTCAGTTCTTAGAACGCGCCCGACAGCTTCATCCAAGGGCGATCCGTATCTTGACCACGGCTTACTCCGACTTAAATGTCGCTATCGAAGCGGTCAACTCAGGCGCTATTTACAAATATATAACGAAACCCTGGGACATACCTCAATTTGAGGTAACCCTCCAACGCGCCGTAGAGTTTTTTTTAGTCCAGCGGGAACGTGATCTGCTTCTCAAAGAGAAACTCTCCGTGCTGCAGCGAATGATGATTACCGATCGGGTGCTCACTCTGGGAATTTTGGCCGGTCGCTTGGGGCACTATTTGCGGAACTCTTTGGTAGCGGTCCAGACCTTTATTGATCTCGCGCCGGAGAAACTCCTAGAGGAAAAGATTAGCGCGGAACAGATTCGAAATCCGAGTTTCTGGAAAGAATTCTATGAGCAAGCTCAGATCCAGATGCGGCGCATAACAGAGCTACTGACCGATCTGATAAGTGCAAGCCAAAGCAGCGGCTCACCACCTCTTGAACAAGTGGACCTGAAACAAACCATGTTACGAAGTTTGCAACGATTTAATGGCAGCCCGCTGCAACATGGCATCACTTTCGTGAATCAAATTCCGGAAGGGCTTCCGCTATTGTCCGTTGAACGAGGACAGCTTGAGCGTCTCTTCGAACTATTGATAAAGGACGAGATCATGAGTTTACCCGCGGGCAGCCATGTTTTTCTTAGCGCGACGCCTCGAAGGGAAACTCAAGAGATAGATATCGAGATTAGAGATGATGGTCCTGGCCTGCCGGACGAAGCCTTTCTTTCCGTCTTTGATCCTTTTTTCTTTCGCAACAACAATTCCCAAGAATTCGGCATCAACTTGATGGCTTGCTACTTCATCGTCTATCATCACGGCGGGAAGATTGCGGTCCAGAACCAGCAAGGTCAGGGTGTCAGGTTCACGCTGACCTTCCCTGTGCAACCTAAAAACCTTTCACCCGCGCAAGAGGAAGAGGCATTTATCTCCAAGGTACTAGT
>JAICEJ010000293.1 GCA_025924215.1 Candidatus Binatia bacterium | reverse complement strand
CTCCTTCACCGCTTCCTTCGGCTCCTGCATTGCCACCAAGGCGATGCCTTTCAATCGTTGTGGGCTGGTTTTGCAGTAGCGGTCGAGCCAGGTGTTATAACCGTGCGCGACCGCGCAGGCCAGATCGTGATCTTCGAGAAAGGGTAAGCTTAGAAAAACTGTAGTGCCGAAATTAACTGCCGTGTCGATGCCTTCGAGATCCATATCCTGCAGACGCCGGACCGGATCGAACATCCCGGTGGTTTTCTGCGGTCTGCGACTGTAAGGCGCCGTGCCGATGCCTAGTCCCACTCCAGAAGGCTTCGCCCAAATTTTCCCTTCGAGGAGCAGTTGTTCCTTGCCGTCAGGTCCGGTCACCATCTTTGGCGCATGCTTTCTGTACGGCGGGTCCAATAATTCCTGCCAATCAGCATCCCGTTCCTGCACATGTCCGTCGGCGTCAATAATTCGTAGATCGTTCATATGATGCCTCCCTAGAAGGGAATCCTGTCTCATCGGTCGAACATCTATGCGGCATAGCCGGACCCAGACCGGATAAAAGTTCGCCAGGAACTTTCAGTGTGGGCACGGGAAATCAAAGTTCGAATTATCTCCCACCAAGCTGCTAAGACGCCGAGTAAACAACATTCCGAACTTCGCGTCTTGCCGACTTGGCGCGAGTTTGTCCTCTGAGCTATGATCGTCAGCGAATTTGCCCAAGCTAGGAAAACTCAACGATAGAGTACGACGGGTACGCAGAAATCCACAAATAGCGCATTGCTCACTTGCGTGTGATCGCGTTCAGAGTTTGTCCCACCGCTCCAGATCCTTCTCGTACTGCTCGGTAGTCAGCCCGCGCTCCGGCCGCCATTTCTTAAATCCATAGTCTTTGGCGCCGCTGCCGTAATAATATTTTTCCAAGACTTGCTGCCCGGTCGGGCTTAGCAGAAAATCCGCCATGAGCAGCGCAGCGTGAGGATGTGGGGGATTGGCGGCAATCGCGGCGCTGCCGACGTTGGTAGGAACCAAGTCCATCGGTACCCACTCCACCGGTGCTCCTTTAGAAGCCGCCAATAAGGTGTGAGTCTGAAATATCGCTGGCCCTGCGGCGATCTCGCCGGCCGTGATGGTATTGACTAGAGCGGGGGCATCGATGGAGTAGAGTTTGATCTCCTGACCTTTAAGCTTCCGCACCATTTCTTCGCCTTTAGACTTGATCATGGCGCCGATGATCTTGTCGCTCGTCTGGCCAATGCTGATACCCATCTTGCCTTTGAGCTGCGGATGGAAGAGGCCCTCGAAGTTCTTCGGAACGGCGTCTTTCGGCAGCAAAGTTTTGTTGTAGGTAAACCCAATATACGATTCCCGCGCGAGGGCCCAATAGACAAGATTTTTATCCGCGCGTTCCTTGCCGTCTTCAGGATAGTTATCGAGATAGGGGGAGTCGTAGGGACGAAGCAATTTTTCGTCGCGCAGGAATATGAGGCTTCCCTCGGTGGTTTCTATCGTGTCGGCGATATTGCGCCGCGCTTTGGCCTCTTCTTCCAAGCGCACGACCAATTCGGCTCCCGCGGCGCGATAAGAATCCACCTTGACACCGGGATACTTGGCCTCGAACGCTTTAACCAGCTCTTTGTAGGAATCGCCGGCGAGAGAGGTGTACCAGATTATTTTTCCCTCGCTCTTCGCCCCCGCATAGAGAATCGCTTCACGGTCCGGGGCCCGGTAGGACACTAGCTCGGCAATGCCTGCCGGTTTGCGGGCCTGTCCCGATGCTCCGCTTGGCAGAAATAAAAGAGCCAAGATGAAGAAGCTCATGATCTTCATTTTTCTCGCCTCCTTTTCCGCGGGTCTTCAGATCGGATCTTCGTGGTCGGTAATCTTTTTGTTAGAAAATCTGGCTGGCTACATCGAACTCATTAAGTTTTTGCAAAACTTCCGGTATGTCAATGACAAATTGGCGACGTTGCAATTAGTGCGCGACCGAGACATTCGCTACTCTCCCTGCAGCGTCTTGCCGGCGAGTTCCGACAACGTCGCCGTCGGCGTGACGTACTCGTAATCGGTCAAAACTTCGATCAACGCAGAACCATCAGCGGCCATCGCTTTTTTCAACGCCGGCAAGAATTCTTCGTCGCGGGTGACTTTCAAGCCGAGGGCGCCGTATGCCTCGCCCAATTTGGCGAAATCGGGATTTTCCAATGCCGTGCCGTATTGCCTTCCCGGATATTGCGCTTCCTGGTGCATGCGAATCGAGTTATAGCCATCGTTGTTATAGACGATGGTGATGATTTTCGCGCCGAATTGTTTCGCCGTCGCCATTTCCTGACCAGTCATCAGAAAGCCGCCGTCGCCGGCGTGGGCGACGACTAAACGCTCCGGGTGCGCGAGCTTCGCGGCAACCGCGGATGGCACCCCTGGGCCCATGCATCCTAAAGTCGGCGAGACGTAAGAGTTCGGATGATCGAATTCGAGATAGCGCTGTGGCCACTGGCCAAAGCTGCCGGCGTCGGTTGTCGTGATCGCGTCGCGCGGCAGGGCAGCTCTCAGATCAGCCATGACCCGCTCCATTGAAACCTGTCGGCTCGGTCTTTCCTTCGGAGTGCAGAACTGCTTTTGCGCGCCGTGCAGTTCGGCGATCCAGGAAGCGCGGCCGTGATTGGCTTGCGGCGCGGTTTGCTTCAGGGCCGCTAATAAGGCGAGCTTTGCATCTGCGACAATGGCGACTTCCGGGCGCGCGTTTTGGCCGATGTTCTGTTCGTCGGTGTCGATCTGAATGAAGGCTTGGCCCGGCCGGGGAAAAGAAAAGCCTCCGGTGGTTTGTTGGCTCAATCGACAACCCAGCACAACCAGCAAGTCGGCATCCGTCGACGCCAGCGCGCGGGTGTTCTTGTTCGCGCTCGATAGATTGCCGATATAATTAATATGGCTGTTGGGGAAAGCATCCTGGCGTTTGTAAGAGGTCAGGACGGGGATCTGAAACTTTTCAGAAAAATCGATTAGCTCCTGCCAGGCGCCCGCATACTGCGCGCCCGAGCCCACCAGCAGCACGGGTTTTTTAGCGGCGCCGATTCGAGCAATCATCTCCTCGACCAAGCGCGGATCGGGGCTTGGCTGGGCCGACGGGTAAGGATTCACCATCGGTATTTCGGCCTTCTCTTCCAACATGTCGCGGGGCAGAGATATCACGACAGGGCCGGGACGGCCGCTACGGGCAATGTGAAAAGCTCGGGTCATCACCCGGGGCACGTGAGTTGGGTTGTTAATTTCCACGACCCATTTGGCGATGCTGCCGAAAAATTGACCGTAGTCCAGCTCCTGGCCGGCTTCGCGGCCGCGCGCGTTGCGGCCGACTTGTCCGACGAGAAGCACCAGCGGTGCTGAGTCGTATTTCGCCGAATGAATGGCGATGCTGGCGTTGGTTGCGCCGGGTCCGCGTGTGACCAGGCAGACCCCAACCTTGCGCGTGCTTTTGGCGTAACCCTCGGCCATGAAAGCGGCGCAGCCCTCCTGGCGGTTGGTGATTAACTTAGTATCCGGTGTGTTGACCAAGCCGTCGATAACAGCGATATGGCTTTCACCCGGCACACAGAAAATGTGCCGCACGCCTTCGTTACGCACGCACTGCGCTACCGCATGGCCGCCAAGCATAGTTTCTCCTGAGAAGATTTGTCGGATTAGATCCTGTTGCTGCTATTTCGCTGTGGAATCGCTATCTGCCGTATAGTCCGGATCGATCTTAGCTGTCAATTACATTCCGGTGTCGAATCGTGATCCTCACCGTGCTGCCGAAATCGCGACAACGATCTTGGCCGGTGTATAGAAATCACAGCGTGGCGTATTCTTTCCTATGAGGTGAAGAATTCTATTCACAAACGGTCGCTAAGATTTTCCATTGCCCAGTTCGTGCTTGATCCACTTCTTCCAAATGTGATCACTCGGGCAAGACCATAGTGCTTCACTGATTTTATTATTGGTGATGAGGGGCAGAAACTGATGGAGCAGTTTCGCTATCGCGTGGCCTGGAAGAATATCGTTTAAAAGAGAATATCCCGAACGCGGCATGAGCAGCGCCGAGTACGAGAATGCCGAGGATAAGTGGCTGCAACTAACCCGGTCGATATCGAATAAGTGAAGGCCCGATCAGGTATTCGGCGAGATTAGTCGTGTGCAATAACCGAAGTCGATTGAGCCCACTATCAAGAAAGCGCATGTCCACTGCTGCCGGCGCGTTGAAGGGGATCAGCCAGCAGAGGGCGCGCAGCCTTGACTTGCCATCAACAGTGCCGATATACAATGCGCAATTCAAGCATCGGGAGGCTTCATGCAACGCGCTCTGCCCGCCAGAAGTAACGTAGTAGCAGCTTGTATCCGCGACGTCAGGCTCGGCTCCGTACCATCATTGCCGCCGCTCTGCATCTACAACGGTCGCTTGATCTGAGTAGGATCTGATGAAGTTTCTGAGACGTCTACTCGACGCCTTCATCGATGTTGCCGCTTGTGGCGGCATTTTGTACGTCGGTATTCACATCGGCTATTTATTACACGCGTTTCTATTTTAGCCATTCCGCGGGGTTGTCAACGGTCTTACATACTCGATGGCGTAGCGCTTACTTCTTGGCGTGAGGGCCAAACGGCTCGGGCTGAAACGGCGCGTCACGTTCCTGCAAGAAGGCTGCGAGTCCGCCTTTTTTCTTTGCGTCTTCGAGCCGCTTGTTGAATTCCTCGCGTTTGGTCAGGCGCGCCATGGCGGCGAGCTCGGCATTGAGCGTCCAGGCTTTGCGCAAGCCCATCATCTCCATGCCTAAGGTTGAAATGTGGAGATTGATTTTGACGGTCTCCGGCGGCACGTGGGCGACGCGTTCGACAAATTGAAAACAAGTCTCCAGCAGCTGATCTTTGGCTACCACCTGATTGACTAAACCGATGCGTAAGGCCTCTTTGGCATCGACATGATCACCGGTTAGTGAATAGCGCAGAGCATTCTTGAATCCGGCAAGCGCGACCCAAATAAAATCGGTGTTAGCGCCGTGCCTCACCTGCGGCTGACCGAAGACCGCGTCGTCAGCGGCAATCGTGATATGGCACGTTAGCGCCAGCCAAGAGCCGGCGCCTAGGCACCAGCCGCTCACCGCGCCGATAATCGGCTTGGGATATTGCCAACGGTAAAGCTGCCGGCCCAAAATATCTTTCCGATCCGCATCGCGAAATTTGTTGTACGTTGCATTCAACGAGGTTCCGGTCGGTATCCCGTAAGGCCAAGCCGTTTCCGGATCGTCGCCGCTGATATCCTCGCCCACCGAAAACGCGCCGTCCGCGCCGGTGATGACCACCGCTCTGATCTCTGCATCGGTCTCAGCTTCGGCCATTGCCTGATCGAGCTCGTTCATCAATTCTTCATTGATCGCGTTCAGAGCGTTGGGGCGGTCGAGCGTGATCAGGACACCTTTGCGCTGCTTCTGATAAAGAATGTTTTTGTAATTAGCCATGTGTCGCTCCTCTAATTCTAAATTGGAGTAAAGGAGTGTTGGAGTAATGAAGTACTGGGTTTTTGATGAACATCACTCCACCACGCCAGTACTTCATCACTCCGTCTTTTTTCTCGATCTCGGCCCAAACGGTTCCGGTTGGAACGGCCCATCGCGCATTTGCAAATACTCCCGGATCCCTTGGTTCGTCCGTGCTTCATCAAGCGGCTTGCGTAGCTCCTCGCGCAGCATGATATGCGCGGGCGCCGACATTTGGCTATCAAATGTCAATGCGTCGCGCAGTCCCATCATGTCCAACCCCATGGTGGCAATCTGGAGATTGATCTTGACGGTTTCCGGCGGCACGTGAGCAATGCGCTCGACCAGATTGAAACATTCGTCGATCAATTTTTCGGGCGGCACGACTTTGACGACAAGACCGATGCGCAGGGCCTCCTGCGCGTCGATATGATCGCCGGTCAATCCGTAGCGCAACGCATTCTTATAGCCGCCTAGCAGTGTCCACATGAAGCTGGTGTTCGAGCCATGGCGCACCTCTGGTTGAGCGAAAACGGCATTCTCCGCCGCGATCGTAATGTGTGTAAACAGCGATAACCATGAGCCTGCGCCCATGGCCCAACCGTTGATCGCGCCGATGATCGGTTTGCCAAATTCCCACATGCGGCGAAAGTTGCGCGGGTCGACACGCCAGGAATCGATGACTTCGGCTGCGCTTTGTCCAGTGAGAATGCCATAGGGCCAGTGAATATCGCGGCGGCGGCCGGCGCGATTTCCCTGGTCCATCCCGGCGGAAAAAGCCCGTCCGGCTCCGGTCAGAACAACGGCGCGAACCTCCCTGTCTTCTTCGACGTCGTCGAGCGCTTGATGGATTTCCTTGATCATGCTGCGGCTGATCGCGTTCATCGCCTCCGGCCGGTTGAGCGTGATCAGAGCGCCGCCGCGGCGTTTCTCGTAAAGTATTTCTTTATAGTCGGACATCAAAACTCCTTGGT
>JAICEJ010000292.1 GCA_025924215.1 Candidatus Binatia bacterium | reverse complement strand
GGGGCTTGACACTTCCTCAAGACCACGATATCCGGTTGCGATCTTTTCGTTTTTCGTTCAGCCCGGATTCCGCAGTTCAAAGTGACACAGGGATCAAGCGGCAAGCCCTCCGGAGCGAAGACAATAGGTCTCTGGCTAATAGCGGACTGCAAGCTCCAGTGCTTTAGCGAACGCCTGAAAAGTTGCCATCCCAAAGCCAAGCACGATACACGATATTGAAATTGTTGGCTTCTGTGCCTTCGCTCCTCCAGGCTCGCCGCTCGATCCGATACCGGTGTTCATCTCTACTGCGGAATCCGGGTTCAGTCGACGCACTTCCATCGCAATTCGGCCATCGATTGTAACGTCAGGCGGAACATTGCGATCGGGCTCGTTTAGGATTTGCTAAAGCCCCGAGCCATGAGGTACTTAAAAACTAATTTCTCAGAATGATTCATTTCAGATCGAGCCTTAGCGGTATAACGTTTCGGGTGAGAAGCGCGTCCGCCGCGTTCTTCTCCACCCGATGGTTAGGGCCTGCGTCGCGACTGAGAAAGAAGCTTGTCATAGTCGGAATGCGAGCCGATCCAGTACCATACAACTACGTCCCGCTCCGATAGTCCGAGCTGATTCGGGCAGAGTAAATCGGCCGTGTAGGGTGAACAGGCTTGAAGCGGAGGCCTGGGTGATTCGGATTCTGTCGGAAAATGTGATACGCACGGCGCGCTTGGCGCTGAACCTCGGCAGGCGTTCGCTAAACATCTTACGGAACTGCGCCGTTGTGTGCGAAATCACAGCTTTTCTGGATCAAGTTTTTTGGTTCGCCCGGCACGGTGCTCTGCCAATGCTTCATCCGCAAGCTCTGCAAGAAGATTATGCGATCCCGCAAAAAGTTCTTCCCAGCGGCGCTCAGAGGCAAGCTCTTCCAGCAAAACGCGACCGAGCGCATCCTGCTCAGCGTCCGGAAGCTTTGACGCTTCATCAAATGCCTTTTGGAGCAGCTTTGTCATGGGGACCTCTCGGGGAATGTTATCAAAAGGCAGTGTTCAAATCACGCCGCCATAACGCTCAGTGTGGCCCTAACGCGATGCCGGTGAGCCGCTACCAAACTTCTGTTTATTTTGCACGAGAATACGCTGTCTGCTCAAGCGGGTGGTTCAAGTAAGCCGCTGCGCGGCAGGTAATCCCGCCTGACATTCGATTCTATTACCAACGTTGTTCGATAAAAGCTTTCCTATCTTTTACAGAAGGAGAACTTTTGTGGACGATTGGTATCAACGCATGGTCGCTGTGCTGCAACTCAATGGGAAAGGAGAACCCACCCAGAAAGCCTACACTCGAGCGGTCCGCATGCTCTCTCAGTTCTACGACAAAACACCGGACCTGGTTTCGGAACCTGAACTGCAAGAGTACTTCCTCCACAGGAAAAACGTCAACCGCTGGTCGCCCAAGACCATGCGCATCTGCTACTGCGGCATTCGCTTTTTCTACGTCAACGTTCTGGTCCGCGATTGGCACATTCTGTCGATCCTGCGCGCCCAGACCGAGGTCGAGCCGCGTCGTCTCAGCACCTGTCCAAGCTGTGGCGGCCTGCTCAAGCTACGCTCGGTGCTGCCACCTCTCAAGATTCTGCGCCGCTCTGGATAACGAGGAATTCGTTCTACCAGGGCTGATCAATCTCAAGATTGTTCCCGCTCACTGAGGTTCGAAGGGAGGGCGCTGTGGTGGTGCGTCCACTGCACCAATTGCTTTACCCCAACGGTCTTTTTGTGGCAGCGGACCGAGGAGAAATCGCCGAACTTAACAAACACTACTGCTGAAATGTCACTGTGCGCGGGTTCATACCGCCAATCTCACCGTCATTTCCTCTGGCGCAAATCAAAGTCCAAAACCATTTCCCTTATATTGATCCTGCCCGCCTCAACCACGGGCTTCTTGAACATCGGATTGAAACGACTCAGAAGTCGTCTCAATCCTTATTGGTTAGGCCTCGACTTCCACGTCGACCCGAGGCTAAAAATAGTTGAGGCCCGCAATAGCTAGTCGTTCGAGTTCTCAGCGTCGATCGGCTCCTCTCCGGGCCTGTAGCGCAGCTTGGGCTGCGGCAGCAGGAAGAAGGTGATGCAGAGCAGCGCGATGGTCACTCCGATGCGCGGTGCCGCGATCGCCACCGGAATCGCAGCGATCTGGATCAGCGTCGCAATGCCATAGCGGCGCGTCATCTGCTGGAGGAAATCGGGCGCGAGCCGTTCGTCCACGAGCCGGCGGCCTGGAATTCCGTAGAACCATTTCGCCATCCAGGTGCAGGCGGCGAAGGCGAGGCCGGCAGCGAGGGTCACAGCGCCGGTGGCCTCGAAGTGCGTGCCGATGTGGAAGCACCAGGCGCGGATTGGATAAGGAATGACGCCGACGGCGAGCAGGAACAGGAGGTTGATCGCGCCGAACCAGTGATCGCTCTTCGCGTAGATGCGGCCCGAATAGTGGTGCTGCAGCCAGTAGGTGCCGATCACGACATAGCAGAGAACCAGCGCGAGAAATTCGCGCCACTGCTCGGCCATGGCCCTCGCCAGGTCGCTGTAGCCATGCGGGCCCTCGGGAGATCCGGGGACCTTGATCTCGACGATCAGCAGGGTGAGGATAATTGCGAAGACCGCGTCGGTGAATCCCTCGAAGCGGTTGAGCCCGCGCTCGGCACCATAGGTTTGCGCGTGGGTGCGTTGGTTAGGCCTTTTGCGTGGCATCAGGTGAGTGGTGTCGCCCATGCAGGAGCCGATCCTCGCGGCGCAGGAGTCGCTACAAGAGCCACGCTATCAGGTGCCATTGAATGATCAAGGCCACAGCGATCCCGAGCGACGCAAAGACATAGTGTCGGTCGCAGCGTGCGGGCATGAAGACAAACGGAAGTAGCAGGAAAAACTCAGCGGCATCCCGAGTGGACCACACAGGAACCCGACGATCTGACCCTCCGCTCATCGAAGACGAAGCCGGCGATCAGAGCAGCGCCTGCCCATGTGATGCTCCCAATGCAAATCACCCGAGGAGCGCGCAATCTTTGTCGGACATCTCCATAGGTCTAACTATCGAGTATACTGCTGGATCTCTGGCAGTGTATTAACCTACGTCTACACTTCACCGTTAAGCAAAACTGCGTGCAGTATGCCGAACCTGCAGAGACGTTGTCAAAAAGAACGCATTCCTCATACGCTGCCGATCTGGCAATGATGAGGATGACCGCGCTCAGCGTAATAGGATTAGCGACTGCTTGTTGAGCGATTGAACGGCTTGACTACTTGAACGAGTTAATCTCCGTCTAATTCCCCTTCGCGAACGATAGCTCCCAGCGATTGCCGTCGGGATCGAATACGTTGATCGAATAACTTTCGCCGTCACGATGCGGCCGCACTTTTTCGATATTGGCGCCGATTTGCTTGAGCGAGGCTAAAGCCTTTTCCTGTTCCTGCCAGGGAATATTTAACGTGTGATGCGGGTCGACATCGCGCGGCTTGATTGACGCGTCGAACAGGTGAACTTCGAAATTGCCGAGGCGCACATCGACTTCCTTGACCTGACCGGCTTGTAACTGATCTTCGGTGGGCTCAACTTTTCTTACGATCTTCCCGCCTATCACCTTGGTGTAAAAATCCACTGCCTTGTCGAGATCCTTAGCGCTCGTAGCAAACGTTCTGATTCCCTTGATATCGAACATGGAGGCCTCCTTAATTCTTCGTTATGCCGCTGAAGTTATTGCGGGCGGAAGTAGATTGTCAAGCAGCGCTGACTCGCAACCTAGGTCTACCCCGTATGTCAACTGTCCAACGCTCACGTCTAAACACCAAACGTCCTCCCTTTACTGGCTCATCAGGTTTCTCAGCCGTTCAACAATCTCCGGAGGTTGGGCGACTACCTCTTTCGCCAATGCCTCGAGCTCTTCGCCGGGAGTAGGCGCGATATCGAAGTTTTTTCTTTTCGCGTCCGCCAAGAGTTCCGGATCCGCCATCGTCTTATTGAAAGCCTCGCGCAAGATCTTGATCTTATCTGGAGGAACACCGGGAGGGGCTATAATGGGCCTGCCAAAGTCGCTCCCAGCCATCACCAGCGGCACTAATCGCCGTCCCGATTCAGGCGTTTTGTGCTCGTTCATGAGCTCGTGAAGTGTCGGAGCATCCGCTATTCGCGGGTCGCGAGTCCGTCCGGTCTGCATTACAATGCGCGCAAAGTTGGTCCGGCGCCAGGTGTGATAAGGTTCGCGAGAGTGATAAGCCTGAATTGTCAAAGCGCGACATTGAAGTTCGCCTCTCTCTACTGCGAGATCGATCTCGCCGCCGCCCTGGTATCCGGCAACGATAGTGAACTTCGTTCCGAGAATTTCCTCGAGCATTTTAGGAATATAACTTCCCGAAGTCCCTGCGCCGGTGGAGCCGCATTTCGGGGGTTCGGGAGCTCTACGCACATCGGCGAGGCTCTTGTACGGCAAATCGGCGCGCATATAGAGGAGATGATCGGACTTATCTGAACTGCCGATCCAGGTGAATTTCCCCCAATCGAATTTTACTTCCTTCTGGTTCATTAGCTGGTTGAAGAATATCGAAGGCTGAATCGCTCCGATGGTCAGGCCGTCGGGTTTAGAAATGTTGTAGAGATAATTCGCGCCGATGATGGAGCCCGCCCCGGTCATGTTTTGCACGACAAAGGTGGGATTGCCGGGAATATGCTTGCCCATGTACTGAGCCATGAGTCGGGCGTATAAATCGTAAGCGCTTCCGGCGCTGACCCCCGCAACCACTGTTATGGTTTTACCTGCGTAGAAAGGGCTCTGCGCTCTCGCACTCGAGGTCCAGATTAGAAAGAGCAATAACCATAGTATCGCTTTCATAGCGCCTCCGAATGACAATCCATTGCCACGCTACGGTTCCCCATCGTTAACTTCTCTGAAGAATGCACGCACTTGCTCAGCCTCCGGCGTGTGTCGAGGCAGTCGCGTTGCTCGCCCGTTTCATCAAATCCCGTAAAACCGCTTTGCATTCTCGCTAAGAATTTTCCGTTTGACGTTTTCGGCGAGGTCGGGCCGTTCGAGAAACTCCGGAATGTCTCTGGCGAATTCGCCGGTCTGGCGCTCGTGAGGGAAGTCGGTCGGATACATGATAAAGTCCTCGCCCATCTCACGGACCACCGCATCGAGGATCTTCTCATCGGTCTCGCAAGTGATGTAGACGTTACCGGTCTTGAAATACTCGCTTGGCAGTTTGCTGAGCGGAAAGTGCTTGCGTTTACGGTCAATGTGAAATTTCTCATCCATACGGTCCATCATGTAGGGAATCCAACCGGCGCCGGCCTCGAGAAAACCCATTCTCAATCTCGGAAAGATATCGAAGACACCGTCCAGGACCACACTCGTCAGTTGAATCATTTGCGCGATCGGATGCTCGAGGGTGTGAATCATCGACATGGTTTGCAAGAAATCAAAACCGAGGCCGCGGCTTACTGCGCCGTGAACCGCTAAGGGCACGTTAAGCTTTTGGGCTTCCTCATAAATTGGATGGAAGTCTGCATGGCCATAACCCTTGTTGAGCATCGTCACCGCTGGCAGCATTCCTGCCACCATGTTTTGCTCAAGGATCGCATGCCTCAGTTCAGCGGCGGCTTCCTGCGGGTTGTGGACCGGCAATATCGCGACGCCCTTGAGCCGCGAATCGGCTTTGCAGTAACGGTCGGAGAGCCAATTGTTATAAGCCCGGGCAACCACGCAGGCCCAGTCCGGATCTTGAATCAGGCCGAACGCCAAGCCCGCGGTGGGGTAGAGAACGGCGGCCTTGAGCCTTGCCTCATCAACGAATCGTATCCAGGCTTCTGCGGATGTCGCGTTGACCTTGTCCATGCCTTTGACGAAGCCGCGCGGCCACCCATCGAGAGAAGGGAAGATGGAAAAAACTCCAGAGCGCTTGTGGCCTCGGTAAGCGCCTTCGAAATACTGCGCCAGTTCGCTGTCGTTTTCCAATACATGCCCGTCGGCATCGATTACGGTAACATCGTTCATGCGTTTACTTCTCCCTCCAATGAACGCAGTCAAAGGTCAAGATGTAGCAGTCAATCTTGAACTTAAGGAATTAAATTTAGTCCTACTCAGGCTTGGCTTAACATCGTGCTCTGAGCGGCGTCAACCAAAAAAGCGCCGTAAAGTTTTAATCCGAAATAGTTCACATCGTTCAGAATGAACCACCTTAAATCCTGTGCATTAACTGGCTTTTTCGCGAAAACCTGTGGCGCTTGAACCTTGTCCTGCTGGATTTGACGGTGGTCGGTTTATGGAAACGTGGCGGAAGAAAACTTGGCCCATCGGACTGCTGTGGTCTCGCTGACGCATTTGATCGTCAACCTAGGACAGAGTCTATTCGAGTGTCGGTCGATCCAATTAGGTCTTTAAAACTCACGAAAAGCGTATTAGAAGTCGATCTATACCAAACAAGGAGAGACGCAGTGCGAATT
>JAICEJ010000291.1 GCA_025924215.1 Candidatus Binatia bacterium | reverse complement strand
GCTCTCGTTTAGCACCGGGCTGCCGGAGAATAGTGACTCTTCGCTGATCGGGGGAAACTTCATATGACAGTAGCTTGTGGTCTCGACAGGCACCTTGAGCATCAGTTCCTGACTGCCCACTGTCGGCACTCCCCAGAACAATGTCGAAGAGATAATCAAGTTGGTTAGAAGCGATATAGTTTTCATCTTTCTCACCTCCTTTCTCATCTAAATTTCACTTGCTGCATCATCTTCATTGCATCGCTTGTGCCAATAGCGGGAAGCTTCTGTGACCATCATAGTCGGCCCGTTTGGTCGAGCTTTTATTCAACCCGCGCCTTAAACGGCTACCACAGAGCATCGGTCAGAATGCTATCAATCAAAAATAGCAACATAGTTCACAGCCACACCCGGAACTTAGTTAACAGTCGGTTATTCACAGTTCATCCAATTGAGACGATCCGACCGGTACTGATGATTGCAGTGAGGCGGAATTGATCCTCTTTGGTCTGCAAGTCCAAAAACGCGGCAGTTGACATTGAAGACCGTAGTAAATTACGTTCGCCGTAGGATAAAGTGCTAATCAGATCCACGGAAGGATACATATGATTGACACCGGCTATAGAGGATTCCGCCAGAAGGAAATGGAATATCAATACAATCCGCGTGAATCGGTGCCGGAGTATCCGCAACTGGCGAAGAAGCGCGCCGAACAAGCGCGCAGGGTACGCGAAAGCGCGAAATCTTGGCTCGGCGTGCCTTACGGCAGTTTGCCGCGTGAGAAGCTGGACATTTACCCGGCAGATCGGCCGGGTGGCCCAGTTCTAACTTATATTCACGGTGGCTATTGGCGCAGCGGCAGCAAAGAGGATAATTGCAACTTCGTCCCCGTATTCACCGAGCGCGGCGCTTCGGTTGTCCTCGTCGAGTACGACCTCTGCCCTACCGTTACCGTCTCAGACATTGTCCGCCAGACGCGCTCTGCCATCGCCTGGGTTTACCGGAATATTTTACGCTACAGCGGCAATCCTGAGAGAATTTATCTCTCGGGTCATTCCGCGGGCGGACATCTAACGGCGATGGCGCTGGCGCACGATTGGACGATCGAAGGTCTCCCAAGAGACCTTATCAAAGGTGCTGTCGCGACTTCCGGTGTCTATGACCTCGATATGGTGATGCGCATCAGCGTCCAGGAACAGGTCAGGCTGACGCCCGAATTGGCGAAAAGGAACAGCCCATTTCATCATCCGCCGCTACCCATCTGTCCGGTCATTGTGGCGGTCGGCGGCGCCGAGCCCAAAGGCTGGCAGCAAATGTCAGAGGATTTCTTCAACCTTTGCAAAGAGCGCGGCGTAGATTGTGAATATCTCATCATCCCCGGCGCCAATCACTACACGATGTCGGAGCATTTAGCCGATGCCGCCAGCCCGCTGGCGCAAGCCATGCTGAGACAGATGGCACTCTAAGTTCCATTGTTCAAAGGTTCAAATCGTTCGATACGTTCAAGCTGGCGGAGTTCACCCTGAAGATGCACCCGGTAGGCTGATCCTGGCGGGTTGTGGAAAATGCTTCAGCAGTCTAATAGCTGGTGCCGTCGGGAAAACAGCTCGAACTTCTTCGCGGACGTTCGCTCACAAACTCACTCTGCAAGCCGTTTCGAGCCACAGACTTCTTGCCTACCGCTACAGGCTCATTCCTCAATTGCTGGTACCAGTGAACAATCCCCGTTAGATCACCGCGTCATCGTAACCGGCATGGCCGGTCTGCTCCGGCCGAAAAAGATTCCACGACTCGATCCATCTGCGTGTGCGCTCGAATGCATCTTGCGGATAAGGCTCAAACACCAGGCGCTCACCGGGACCGAACCTGCGAACATCCACCAGCGGGTGATATCTCTCCGGTAGCTCGCGCAAGAAATAGTGCTTATACAGTTCCGGCGACAGATCGATATCACGCTGCGCCCGGCGCAGAGCCTTGAAGTATCTCTCTACGTTCTCGCGATCGGCACTCTCGGTAGCCAAATGGCCGATCATGAAAGTGGTGTCGACAAGCTTGCGAAAACCAAGCTGTTCCACGACATAGAAGGGCGCGCCAAACAGGCTGGCGGCCGGCACCTGGCGATCAACAAGTAATGCCAGCCGATCGAGAAGCAAGCCGGCAAAGTGGAGTTTGATCTGATCGCGCCGAAGAAGCATCTCAAGACCCTGAAGAGTCGAGAAATGGCTACCCGAGTGATAGCCGACGGTGATGGGAACATCGGCCAAATCCTCCGCCCTGTGTATTGTCGATTCGGGTGGCACAAAAACGCCTGAGGGAGCAATGGAGTACGCTTGCCCGCACATTTTGCCGTGACCGGCGGCGGCTGCCATGTTCACTGTCCAATGGCAAGCCGCGCTCAGGTTGCAGCCCCGGCCTTCTTCGATGGATTCGAATGCGCCGCGACCGATTTCAGCCGGCGCCTCGCTGACGGTCTGCACGCCGGCGGACCAAGTGATTATCGGTTTGACGAGGAACTCGTAATCCAGGCCTTCTTCGGTGAAATAACCTTTTTCCTGCGCAACCCATTCCTGGAGCCGGCCGTGCGATTGAATCACAAAACGCTTCATGTCCATTCTCCTTCGGTTACTTCCCCGGCGCTTATAAGCACACGTGGCTAGCTTTTAATCCCCGGGCCCGTCCGCGGTCAAGGGTGCATCTCAGGTAAAGCAAGTGGACACCCGCCCCGCGATTCGTTAAGAGTAGCTGTCAAGAGAATACCATGCCCTACTGCTATCCACCGGATCCAAATACCAAAAAGCCGCATTTCACTCCACCAGCCGAAGCCTGCGATACTCATTTCCACGTCTTTGGCCCACCGGAAAACTTCCCGTTCGTTTCGACCCACGAGTACACTCCCCCGGCGGCGCCGCTGGAGCATTATAAAAAAATGGCCGCGATCATCGGCATCGAGCGGGCCGTGGTCGTGCAACCAAGCGTGCACGGGCTCGACAACTCGGCGACACTTGATGCGATTGCCAACTCACGCGGACGCTTCCGCGGCGTTGGCCGTATCGACGACAAAACCTCCAAGGCCGAGTTGCAAAAGCTGCATGACGGCGGCATACGCGGCGTCCGTTTCAATTTGCTCGACCGTCCGCGCGGTAACGTAGACCTCGATGTCTTCGATCACTGTGTGGAGCACATCGTCGCGTTGGGCTGGTCGGTGGATCTGCACATCGATACCAAGAATCTACTGGAACAAGAGACGCGGATTCGCGCGCTGCCCTTGCCGGTTGTCATCGACCATATTGCCCGGATCAAACCGGCCGAAGGTTTGAATCAGCCGGCGTTTCAGCTGCTGCTGGATCTTTTGAGAGAAAAACACGTCTGGGTAAAAGTCAGCGGCGCCGACAAAATCTGCAATAGCCTAGTTCACGACTACTTCGGCCTGCCGTTTGTCGAAGTGATTCCGTATGCGCGGGCGGTGATCGCGGCGGCGCCGGATCGTGTCATATGGGGTACCGATTGGCCCCATTCCAACAATTTTGCGCCCGGCCACACGCCCAATGATGGCGACCTGGTGGATTTGCTGGCTGAATTCGCACCGGATGAGCACACGAGAAGAAAAATTCTTGTCGCGAATCCGGCAAAATTATACGGCTTCGAGTAGTTTTGAAAACGGCAGGTTGCCTTCCAGGAGGAATCACCATGATTAAAATTACCGATGACATGAAGGACCGAATCAACAAGGCCTTCGATGAAAAAAAGTACTGCGTTTGGGCAACGACGTCCCGCGATGGCTACCCGGATCTCAGTTTCCGAGGCAGCACTCATGTATTCGACGACGAGCATATCCCTTCTGGGATCGTTCATTGGGTACCAGCAGCACCAATCTCGAAAACAATCCTCATGTCTGCGTGCTCTACTATGACTCCGCCGCGCGCACCGGCTGGCGTTTTTATGGCACCGCAACAGTCTATAAGGAAGGTGACTTGCGACAGCAGATCATGAAGCGTGTCGTGAAAGGCGAGATCGATAAGGATCCCGAGCGCAAAGGCTATGGCGTGGTCGTTTCGCATCAACAAGATCCGCGGCGACAGCGGCTTCAACATCGTTCAAGAATGTGAATAACAACGATGAGAGCAGCAAGCTAAAGATGAAGTTTTCGCCTGCCGGCGCCGCTGACGTACGGAGTCTCCTTGGCCTTCTTGCGGCTAAGGTATGCCTTGTAGCCTTGCTCGCCTCCGGCCTGGTGATTTCAGAAGTAGAAGCTCTGGACAAAGTTCGCATCGCGGTCTCGAACCCGAACATGCCGAACTTGACCGTCGCCATGGCGCAGCAAAAGGGCTTCTTCAAGGACGAAACCATTGAGGCTGAAATTATCCGGATGAACCCCAATGTCGCCGTTACGGCGCTGGCCACCGGTGATGTCGACTATTGCCAACTGTTCGGAGCGGTTGTCGGCGGGGCTATTGCCGGCTTGCCGATCAGAATCGTTGCCGGCTATTTGGACAACTGGCCGATGACACTGATCGCGCAGCCGGAATTCAGAACGCTTAAGGATGTCAAGGGCAAGACGCTCGGCATCAGCAGCTTTGGCGCGACCCCGGACCTTGCGGCGCGCTTGATGCTTAAGCAAGTCGGGATTGATCCGGAGAAAGAGATCAAGATTCTCGCTTTGGGGTCCGACGCGGCAAGACTTACCGCGCTGAAACAGAGGGTCGTGGATCTCATCGTAATTTCGCCACCTGCGGACACCCAGATGGAAAAACAAGGCTATAAGATTATGGCACGAGCTTACGAGCTCTTTAGCTTTCCCTACCTCGGGCTCGGCACGCACACAAGAAAAATCAAAGAGAGACCCGATGAGATCCGGCGGACTATTAAGGCAACCATTCGCGCCAATCGCTTTATCAGGGATAATCGCGATGAAGCGGTGCGCGTCCTGGTTGGGTGGGGCAAAGTCGAGCGTGACTTCGCCTATGCCTCGTATGATGCGTTGCGCAATCTCTTTAATGCCGACGGCGCCGTTCCGGAAGACGGACTCAGACTGGTCATCGACCAAGCTCGGCGCAGCGCAAAGATCGCTCGGGAAGTCGCATCCACCGATGTCGCTGACCTGAGTTTCTTGCGAGAGGCGCAAAGCGAACTCGGCATCAAAGGACGCTAAATTTTACGGACATGAGGCGCAGCCCGCTTAGGATCTGTTGCTGATGCGCTGTCATTCTAATTCACCGGTCTCCAAATCCCTTCTTTACAGTCAAGCTCCGCGTTGGGTGGTGAGGACTCGCGTCGATCTGAACCAACACAGGATATTTTAAAGACGTTTTGAGGTGCTTGCCGCACCCGAGTTGACAGTCGTTATGGCAGGGAATATTGTTCATCTCCTGCAAGCAGCTCTGAAAGGAAACGTTATGGCCCTGTCGTACGAGGATCTCATCGAACCGGCAATTGTCAAGCAAGTGTCCAAAACCGTGGCCTATTGCCGCTGCACCCGGACCAAAACCCCGCCTTTCTGCGACGGTTCGCATGCCGCCACAAACATAGAACCGCACATACTGGAATTCGCGGAGCCAACGACCATTGCCATCTGCCGCTGCTGGAGGTCAAAGGATCACCCATACTGTGACGGCACTCATGGCCGGCTGGTGAAACCCAAAGAACGTCCACAAAAGAAGCGCGATTAGAAACAATGTGCTAAGAGGTTGCTCAACACGTTGCAGCTACCAGGTGGGCGATGATCGATGAGCGGAGACGTACTCGGGCGTACTTGGAGTGAATCGGACAAGCAAAAGGAATTAGATCGAGCGTTTTCATCGGTCTGTAAATTTACGGGAGGGACGATATGGTCGAGATGAAAAATCTGGTTAAAGAAGCCGACGCTAACCCGGGCATCAATCACTTGAGCCTATGGCGAACCGATCTGGCTTACTTCTGGGTAATCAACTGCGAACCCAAGGTTCAAGACGACATGCACTATCATGAAAACGACGATCATATATTCATGGTGATCGAAGGCGAATGCACCGTGCGCACACCTCGTAAAGAATTTGTTTTGAAACAATTCGATACAGTGCTGTTAAAATCCGGAGAATCTTATCAACTCTGCAACACCGGAACCGGCAGAATGCTTCTCCTGGGAGCAGGCAATGCCGGCGTCAACGGCCAACCGCGCACACGCGTCCCGAAAATTCCCAGCCATATCCCACTGCGCGAACCCATCGTCGCATAAACGCTGGCGATCGCTCTTCCCCTCCCCTCCGTTATCGGACGGGAAGGCAGCACCCTGGTTCTTTTAACACCTGATGCCGCCGATGTGTCGCATCAGGGCTGAGGAGACTGCACGTTAGACGCCGGCCCTCTGCGGGTGACGAACAGCAGTGCAGATGCGGCGATCGCGCAGACGGCGCCGCAAACGCCAAAGCTCCAATTGACGCCGATCATCGAGGCGGCTGTACCGATAATAACACTGCCCAGAGACCACAAGCCGCGATCCATAAAGAACAAACTTAAGACTCGCCCGAGCAGAT
>JAICEJ010000290.1 GCA_025924215.1 Candidatus Binatia bacterium | reverse complement strand
TCTTGCGGTGCAAAGTCTCGTGGGTAAGATCAAGGGGCCAATTTTGTGTCTTGTGGGACCTCCCGGAGTCGGAAAAACTTCATTGGGACGGTCGATCGCGCGCGCAACCGGGAGAAAATTCGTTCGAGTGTCTTTGGGGGGCGTGCGGGACGAGGCGGAAATCCGCGGCCATCGTCGGACATACATTGGCGCGTTGCCCGGAAAAATCGTCCAGTCGATGAAAAAAGCGGGGTCCAGCAACCCTGTGTTTTTGATGGACGAGATCGACAAAATGTCGACTGATTTTCGGGGTGATCCTTCGTCTGCCTTGCTCGAGGTCTTAGATCCCGAACAGAATACCGCGTTTAACGATCACTACCTGGATTTGGATTATGACTTGTCGAAGGTGATGTTTATTACGACGGCAAATACTCTTGATCGTATTCCACGGCCACTGCAGGACCGCATGGAGATTATTCGAATCGCTGGTTATACGGAACTCGAGAAGCTCAGTATTGCTAAGCGTTATCTGTTGGAGAAGCAGAAAGAAGCCAATGGCCTCACTCCTGAAAACGTTACATTTACCGATAATGCTTTACTGGGGGTCATTCGGCACTACACGAAAGAAGCCGGGGTAAGAAGCCTCGAACGTGAGATCGCAGCGATCTGCCGAAAGGTTGCCGTTGAGGTAGTCAAGAAAGATCGAAATACCCATATGCAGGTGGGAACAAAGAGTCTCCATAAATATTTGGGGCCCGTGAAGTACCGCTACGGCAAGGCTGAAGATGAGCAGAAGGTCGGAGTAACGACCGGTTTGGCATGGACGGAACTTGGCGGTGAATTGCTGGCAACTGAGGTGACCGTTATGCCAGGAAAAGGCCAGCTGATCATCACCGGAAAATTGGGCGATGTCATGCAAGAGTCCGCGCAGGCTGCCATGAGTTACGTTCGGTCTCGAGCAGCGGAGCTTGGCTTGGACAAAGACTTCTATCAAAAGATCGATATTCACATCCACGTTCCGGAAGGAGCTATCCCTAAAGATGGCCCTTCGGCTGGGATAACGATGGCGACATCACTAGTGTCGGCGTTGACGACAGTTGCAGTGCGAAATGATCTTGCCATGACCGGCGAAATTACTTTGCGTGGCACCATCCTGCCGATTGGCGGGCTGAAGGAAAAGGTTTTGGCTGCGCACCGGGCAGGAATCAAGAAAGTTTTAATACCTGCCGAGAATGAGAAAGACATAGAAGAGATTCCCGCTGCGGTTTTGAAGACTGTAGAGCTTGAATTGGTCGCTCACATGGATGACGTGCTAAAGAAGGCGTTAGTCATTGACAATCCAGAAAATCTCTTCAAGCGCCCGCCGGTAACGATAGAATCAAAAGAGGGGCCAGCTCCGTTCGGGGAAAAGATCGATGATAACGCTCCCGCTGAGATTCTCCCTCAGTAAATAATTGTTCCGATACTTCGGCCAGCCGTGTGATTTGACACTCGGTTGGCCGACTGTTATAAACTCGCAACGTCTGATTAGACAGATTTGCTTGAATGGAAGAGTAATGACCAAGGCAGACTTAATCGATTCATTAGCAAGACGCGCTGAGATGCCCCGACAAAAAGCAGAGGAAATTGTCAACGGATTTCTTGATGATATTGTTGCCGCTTTAAAGAATGGGGATAAAATAAATGTTTCCGGATTCGGGACTTTTTCGATCTCGGAGCGTAAAGGGCGAACCGGGAGAAACCCGAAGACCGGGGAAGCGATCGAGATCGCTCCTTCTAGGGTCGCTAAGTTCAAGGCCGGTAAGATCTTAAAAGAGGCCCTCAGCTAGAACACCCTATCGCGTAAATCCGAGCTGGTGGTATACACCAGAGGTAATCCGGAAAAGGGGCGGTTAGCTCAGCGGGAGAGCATCGGCCTTACAAGCCGGGGGCCACAGGTTCAAATCCTGTACCGCCCACCAATCGTTAGTTAATCACTTGGGGTCGTAGTTCAGTTGGTTAGAACGCCGGCCTGTCACGCCGGAGGTCGCGAGTTCGAGTCTCGTCGGCCCCGCCATTTTTCTTGAAGTGGCACACGGATATTGCGAGGATAGCAGTATGAATACCAAAGAAGCGCTTGCCCAACGAGAGTGGTACATCGTTGATGCGGATGGAAAAATCTTGGGCCGCATGGCTAGCGAGATCGCCAGGGTTCTGCGCGGTAAGAACAAGGTGATTTTCACTCCCAACGCGGACACCGGCGATTTTGTCATCGTCATCAATGCTAAAGGTGTGAAGCTTTCGGGACACAAACTGGATGATAAGATCTATTATCGTCACTCCAATTATCCTGGAGGAATTCGTTCCCGCACGGCCGCGGACCTTCTCGAGAACAAACCGGAGGATTTGATTCACTTAGCTGTTAAAGGAATGTTGCCCAAAAACCGTTTGGGTAGAAAATTAGCTGCCAAGCTCAAAGTGTATTCAGGTGCCGAGCATCCTCACGAAGCACAAAAACCAAAACTGCTGGCGATCCGAGCTTAGGAGGCTATCAAATGGCAGAAAAAGTGATCACTGCAACCGGGAGACGAAAGACTTCTGTAGCTCGCGTGTTTTTACGTCTGGGAAAGGGCTCCATCGCTATCAATGATCGAACGCTCAATGAGTATTTTGGCCGGGAGACTGCTCGCATGATTGTCATGCAGCCCTTCGAGTTAACTCAGACGACCGGTAATTATGACGTCGAAGTCAATGTTAATGGAGGGGGTAGTTCAGGGCAAGCGGGTGCCATTCGTCATGGCATCACGCGAGCGCTCATGTTGCTCAACCCGGATTTTAGATCGTCGTTGAAAAAGGCCGGTTTTGTCACGCGTGATCCGCGCGGGGTAGAGCGCAAAAAGTACGGTCGACACAAGGCGCGAAAACGACCGCAGTACTCAAAGCGTTAGGCACGTCAGAACGAATTTCGAACGCAAAAGCGTTCGACTGGTTTCAGTTAATTGGAATTCTACGCCAGGGTGGACGACCCGTCACGCCTATATCAGAATTCTTCCCTAATATTCTTCAGCAGTGAAAAGATAAATCCCTAGGAGCGCAGAGATCGAATTTGGCAACCACGCTGCGAGTGGGGGCGGCAAGGCGCCGCTATGTCCGAGGGAAAAGCAGAAGGCGGAAAGCACCCAGTAACCGAAGGCGATCAGCATTGCGATACCGAAACTCATTGCTAGCCCACTGCCAATGCGTCTTTTTAACGCGAGAGGAATGGCGATTAGAACCATCAGGGGCGAAATAAATGGAACTGCCAGCTTTACCTGTAAATCGACCTCATAAGCTGTGGCATCCATGCCTTTGGCCTTCATTTCGACTATTTGTTTTTGCAGATCGAAGAACGTGAATTCTTCGGGATTGCGCGCGAGTAACATGAGGTCGTCGGGTGTTTCAGAGATCGTCGGCGGCGTGCTCACGATTCGTTGCCTGAGCTCTCCGTCCGATAGAAACTGCCATTCGATGCCACTTGGTGATTCCCATCGTTGTCTCGCCCACTGTGCTTTGGAAACCCCAATCGTAGACTGCAATGTAAAGTCGCGGCTTAGAACAAAGAATGTGATTCCCTCTAGAACATTGTTGCTTGGATCAAAGCTATCTATATTGACAAAGCCACCTTCCCCACGGATCCAGATATCTTTTGTTCCGAATAAGCTTTGTTGCTGTCTCTTCTTAATTTCAGTCTTATAGATAGTCTCGGCACGATGAGCAAAAACCGGTACGAGTCCTTCATTCCAGATGAAATTCGTCATGCAAACTAACAACGAGAGACAAAGTAGCGGGAATGACAATCTTCGGGTGCTCAGACCGCCAGCCTGCATTGCTGTGATCTCCTGAGCTTTATAAAGCATTCCTAGGCAGAAGAGAGTCGAAAATAATGTGGCAAAACCGATCACCCGAGATATTGATAACGGAATTTTGTACAACACGTAGCGAAGTGCCGTGGTAACGGAAATTCCAGATTCTACTAAGGTCCCGATCCGCTCAAAAAACTCGATAATGGCAAAGATCGCAGTGAAACAAAGCAAGCTGGCGACAAATACCCGGACAAAGCCGCTGGCGATGTAGCGATCGACGATGCTACCAAACGGTAAAAGGGCAAATCGCGGCTTCTGTTGCATGGTTTGTATTAGCGGTTTTCGAATCTTGTCAGTCTCTGCCCGAGCCACAGAGATGCGGCGTCGAACCTGGTCTGCAACAGCAATGGAGATTCGTAAAGGGCCTTACGGAATAGATGCAATGAAATGACACCGATTATGATGTTAGGAAACCACAAGGCGACGAACGGGTGAAAAGCACCCCTCTCTCCCAATGCCTTTCCCAGGGAAAGCAGAGCGTAATAGACCACGAGCCAGACGACGCATAAAGCGACTCCCCATGATCTATTGGCCCGTGATGTGCGCGGTAGAAGCGATAGAGAGACACCTAGCAGACAGAACACTATAGGCGCAAAGGAGAATGCAATCCGTTGATGAAACTCCATCAGTTCAGGTCTGGCGTTTATGCCGGCAGCTTGCTTTTCCTCAATGGTTTTAAGCAGACGATTTAAAGACATCTCCTTCGGTCCGGCATCTTTCATTTTTGCGGGTCCGATGAACTCGTCCAAATCTAGCTTGAAATCATAAATGTTGAAGTTAGTCTGGCTGAAGTCTGAGCGTGTTCGATCTCGTTCATAGATGGAGCCATCGAATAATCTCAATGAGAGCGTATGGGTCTGTTCCTCGGTGTTGATCAGGCCGACCTTGCCCACGATGATATTGTCCCTCGCGGTCTCGCGTTTGTCGATGATTAGAATGCCTTGCCCAACATTGCCAGGAGGTATTATCTCTTCAACATAGATCAAGATGTTTGGAAAGTCATCGTTGAATACCTTCTCCCTGAGGGCTGTGGCAACGCGAGTCTTAGCGATGTTGTAAAGTTCGTCTTTAAGAGCCACTTGCGCCGCCGGTCTCACCCAGGTTGTCAGGAGAAAGGTAATGATCGCGACACTCGCCGCCACAAAAATAAGGGGTAGCAGAATCTGCACCGGACTTACTCCGGATGATTTCAGGGCGAGAAGCTCTTGATCGCCTGATAGTCTGCCGAGCCCCAAGAGAATGGCCAAAAGAAACGCCATGGGAAGGGTTAATTCTAAGAACGTTGGCAGAATCAAGACAAGTAGTCTTCCGACTTGGGTCAGGGGTATACCACGAGTGACGATAAGTTCGACCAACTTTAAAATTCTTGCGATCAGAAGAATGAAAGTGAAAGTGAGTAGCCCGAGCATGAAAGGCGGAAGAATTTCCGAAACAAGATAACAAGTAAGAGTTCTGCGCTTCACAACCTTTTCATGGTAACCGGTGATTCTTTTGTTGTAAACGATAGGCTCGCTTCTAATAGAACGATATGGAGCAGGATCTAATATTCGGTGTCAATCCTATTCTAGAGAAACTCAGGGTTTCGCCGGAAGAGATCTCCACGATCCTACTTACTCGCGGCCCGCTACGACCAATTCTTAAATCACTGGAAACGGACGCGCGGAAACTTCAGATAGAGATACAGTTCGTAGACGCTAAAGAGCTCGATTATTTGGCGCACGGACAAAATCATCAAGGAGCTCTGGCGCGAGTCCGGGCGTATTCGTACGCACCTTTTTCGGAATTAAAAAGTACCATCTCTGAGGCACGTTCGCAGACGGTTCTGATAATGGATGGCATTACGGATCCGCGAAATTTCGGAGCGATTCTGCGCACCGCCGAAGCTGTAGGCGCCGGCGCTATCATCATCCCTAAGGATCGCTCGGTGCGGATAACGCCAGTAGTTCTCAAAGCCTCCGCAGGAGCTGTTAATCACTTGCGGATCTATCGGTTGACGAATCTGCGCCGCGCCTTGATGTCACTAAAAAGCTCAGGATTCTGGATCGTTGGCTTAGATGCAAACGCTACAGAGACTTATGACAGTAAAGAGTACCCGAACAAGCTGGGAATCGTTCTAGGCAGCGAGGGCCGGGGTCTTCGTCCTTTGATCGCTAAGCAATGCGACTATCTCGTGCGCATTCCGATGAAAGGCAAGATTTCGAGTCTCAATGTTTCAGTTGCCGCGGCAATCTTGTTATACGAGGTGTCGCGGCAGCACAGCGGCATTGACAAGGGTAAACCCGACGGATAATAGTTTGGCGGCCCGGGACCTATGGCCAGCTGTTGACATCATAGATCGAAGATGGTTTAAATACCCGTTTGCGGAAGTGGTATGACCTCTTTGCCGTCGTTGTCCGTTGCGTTTCAAGAACTTACTACTAATATCTTGTTAACTAAATTGAGCTGAAGCGGTCGTTGCTGTTGTGATGTAGCCGTTTGATGCCTCATCTTATTGGTACGGACCGGTCACTGCGACGCTGGCGTAGCTCAACGGCAGAGCAGCTGATTTGTAATCAGCAGGTTGTAGGTTCAAGTCCGATCGCCAGCTCCAACCAAGAGGCTGTTCGGGAGTCGCAGTGGGAATTTGCGGCAATCATACTGCTGATAATCGGAGAGGTACCCGAGTGGCCAAAGGGAGCAG
>JAICEJ010000289.1 GCA_025924215.1 Candidatus Binatia bacterium | reverse complement strand
GTAAAAAAGCGGCTTACCGATGGTACGCTGCGGTCGATCTTGAGCTGTCTCAGAGTCCCTTCCAGATCGCTAAGATCGACGCCAGTTGGTTTGGTGGGGGCGCTGCGCCGCACAACCTTCGTTTCGATCATCTCGACAAGATACTTACCCAGCTGTTGGTGGATCTTCGGACGGAGTGTGCGTGCGGCCACCTCACGCTTGCCGGAAACCGCCTCGACCGGCGCGACGACGTCGGTCTCGATCTGCACCACCCGGCACGGCGAATCTTCGCTAACCTGCCGGCGCCATCTCTTCTGGTGACGCAGGTAGCCGCGATCGCAGACAAGGAGCGCGGCTTGGCGGGCGGCTTTGACTGCGACGCTTACCGGATCACCTTTCTGTACGGCCATCGCGATCCCGCGTGCGGCAAGCGCAGCTTGAGTTTCCCGTAAACCTTCCAGCATGAAAGTGTAATGGCGCAGGTTGGCCTCGGGATAATCGTCGGTGAGGCCGAAGAATACATGGACGGGCAGTTTCAACTCATTGGCTTGTTGGATGGCGTACTCCAGCGCGTGATTGTACTCGGCACGTTGTGATTGTTGCATCCAGTAAGCTACGTACGCGCCGGGGGTAACCGCCTTGGCGTTGAGCACCTGAATACGCTCGGCGGCAATTTTGGATTGCACCATTGTGGCTGCCGGGCTTCTCGATCAGTCGAAGCTGGAATCAGGTCACTTAGGGCGGTTGCGCGCCTTGTGAAGCTCGCCGGGTCTGTGAGCCGCTTGTTTGCCGGATTTCTCGCTTTGGACTAAATACTCGGGATTCTCTCTTGAGGCTTTGGCGACATGTCCTTTGATCTTTTTAGCAGACGTAAGCTTCTTTTTGACTATGCCGGTGGTTTTTCCCTGGGGAGTGTTCCACTGCACGCGATCGCCGGGTTTAAATCGTTTGGGCATAACGAAAATGCACCTCTTTATGCGGCGTAGAGTAGTCGCTTCCCCGAGAGACTTGTCAGGTTTCGCGCTCTCTAGCCGGCAGCGCGATTGCGCCAGGGCAGCTTGGGGTGTTGATGCAGGCGCAAGCAATGCGAGTCAACTGGTTTCCTTGAATGTTAAAGCCGTGAGATGTGTTTCAAGCGGCCTTAAGCCAAACTAACAAAAGGACGTTGTCGATGTAAGATATCAAAAATTGCGAATCGCCAGATAGCGTCTGGACTACTCCTATTCTGCGAGCTGATGTAGCCGGACCAAATACATTGGCGCAGGTCCGAGCAGCGCTGCCGCGCATGGAATGAGTCAAAATACCGCCGCGCTCAACCGGATCAGGGACCGCTAAGCAGAGCTAGGAAAACTGGCGCCCGAGTGACTAGTAGGCGTAGTTACACGGCGAACTGCACAGGCTTTGCAGGTAAGGCAACTAACAAAAAACAATCGATGCAGGTTTGCCTGACCGGAGGCTACGCGTGTCAGCGTCTTGTCGTCACTGCAGCGAATACCAGCAGAAGCGTCGCCAAGAACGGGGCAGCTTGCTGATGGCTGTTAGATTTTTATCTGGCGCTCTACTTGGTTACTAACGAGTTAATTACTCGGAGCTGGCTGCGCTGTGGTTCAATCCATCGCACGGATTACTAACACGGGATCGCAGGAATGGCGCACTACGGTTCGGTTACGCTGCCTAAGACCCAGTGTTTGACGCCGGATTGGCCATGCGTGCACATGGCGATCAGATTGTCCGGCGTTTTTTTTCCCCAGAGCGATAATCTCGTCGACGGCGACTCCGTACTCGGCGATAGAGGACACCTTCTCGACGCCCATCTCTTTGATCGCCTGGGTTTTCTTTTCCATTACGTCAGCAACTAGACGCCGCGAGTGCACAGCAAATCGAGTATTCGAAGCGATTACTACTTCGATGGCTTGAACGATGGAAGCTCTGTCGCTTTATTTTCTCCGGTCACGAGCGGGGAAATTAAGAAAGCCGCGGTGAGCACCATCAGTACGGCGCAGATCGGCCGGCTGAAAAAGATGCTGAAGTTGCCGCGAGAGATTAACAGAGATTGGCGCAGAGAAGTCTCCATGATCGGACCCAGCACCATTGCCAGAATGAAAGGCGCGCCTTCGAATCCGACCCGGCGAAAGAGGAAGCCGATAACGCCGAATATCAGCATGATGATGATTTCCGCCACATTGGTATTCAAGCTATAAACGCCTATAAGGCAGAACAATAAAATGAGCGGGAAGAGTATGATATAGGGCGTCTTTAGCAGCCGCACCCACATACCGATCAGCGGCAGATTCAACACCAGCAGCATGGCATTGCCGACGTACATGCTGGCGACGAAGCCCCAGAAAAGCTCCGGATATCTAACGATGAACAAAGGTCCCGGTTGAATACCATGGATCATCAGCGCGCCCATGAAAAGCGCCATGATGGCGCTGGTCGGGATTCCCAGCGAAAGCAAGGGAATGAACGAGCTGGCGGTGGCAGCATTGTTGGCAGCCTCGGGACCGGCGACTCCTTCGATAACACCGCTGCCGAATTTCTCCGGATAATCCGACACTCGCTTCTCGACCGCGTAAGACACGAACGACGCAATCACCGGTCCGGGACCGGGCAAGATGCCGAGGAAGAATCCCAAACCCGAGCCGCGCGCGATTGGCCAGAGGCTGTCCTTCCAATCTTTGCGGTTGGGCAGCAGCCCCTTGATTTTGGTTTCATAAACCGCGTGCTGACCGATGGTCGTCAAGTTCTCCAGCACTTCGGCGATGCCGAATAATCCCATGGCGACGGGCACGAGTCCGACGCCATCGCGCAAGGTGAGAATGCCGAAGGCAAAGCGCTCTTCGCCCGAGATCGGATCCATGCCGATGGTGCCCGCGAGCAGACCGAGGATCGTCATGATCAACGCTTTGGTCATGGAGCCCTGCGACAAGTACGATACCAGCGTTAAACCGGTGAGCGTCAGGGCAAAATATTCCGGCGGTCCAAAACTCAATGCCGCTCTGCCGAGAAGCGGCGCCAAACACATCAGCCCGACGATACCGAGAGTGCCGGCGATGAAGGAGCCGAAGGCGGAAATCCCCAGCGCCGCTCCGGCCCGACCCTGCCGCGCCATGCGATAGCCATCAAGACAGGTGACCACAGAAGCGGTCTCGCCCGGGATATTTACCAGGATCGACGTCGTGGAACCGCCGTACATGGCGCCGTAGTAGATTCCCGCGAGCATGATCACGGCGCTTGCGGGTTCCATTTTGAAAGTGAGCGACAGCAGGAACGCCACGGCGCCCACCGGACCCAAACCCGGCAGCACGCCGACCAAGGTGCCGACCATCGATCCAAGAAAACAAAACATTAAGTTGGCCGGGGTGAGCGCGACGGAAAATCCGAGCGCGACATTGGCGAGAAGGTCCACCTTAGATTTCCAGGACTCCGGCGGGCAGTGGAATGTTGAGCAATCGGGCAAAGAGAAAGTAAGAGACCAGCGCGGTCGCGAGCGCTACCACAATCACTCTCGACCACTTTTGCGGTTCAATCACACGCAGCAGCAGAAGCATTACAGTGAATGTGCTCAGTAAAAATCCCAGCCTCTCGAGCACGAGCGCAAAGCCCAACATCGCCGCCAACGTAATGCTGATTCTAGTCCAGGCTTCATTCTTGATCGGTTGCTCGCCGCCTGTGCCGCCGGCTCGACGGCAAGTCTGAACCAGCAATGCAATAGAAAAAAACAGCAGTAGGATAGCCAAGATCGAAGGGAAAAAACCGGTCTGAGGTACCCTGATGCTGCCGAAGGCGAGTTGGCTTGCTTCGTACAGAATCAATCCAGCCAGTCCGGCTAGAATCAAGCTGGCGGCTATGTTGAGTCGTCTCATCGACGGCGCAAAAAAATTGCCTGACTTCGCTCAGTGAGCGATTTTCGCGACGCGCGCAACTTCGGACCATTTGCGCTCTTCCTCGGCGAAGAACTTGGCGGCTTCCTCGGGTCCGAAATTTTCGATGATGGCCTGGCTCTTCTCGATGTTGGCAGCGACCTCTCGGTCCTTGAGACTTTCGTTAATGACCGCGGCGAGGCGCTTGACGATCGCTGCCGGAGTTTTGGCCGGGGCGAAGAAGCCCACCCAAATTTTCAAGTTGAGCTCCGGAAAACCTTTCTCTACTGTGGTCGGCACATCGGGAAAATCCTTGAGGCGGCGATTGGAAGCCACCGCTAACGCCCTCAGAGTTCCGGCCTCGATATGACTTCGGGTCGTGCCCAGTGTGAGAAATGCGATATTGATATGCCCGCCTAACAGAGATGTGGCGGCCGCCGATTCAGAACCAAGCGGGACATGCGTGAGGTCGACGCCGGTCTTCATTTTCACCAGCTCGCCGATAAAGTGAGGCGTGGTTCCCGGACCGGCCGAGCCATAGGTGAGCTGGCCGGGAGTTTTTTTCGCTTCGGCTATGAACTCCTCGAGAGTCTTCCAGGGCGATTCCTTGCGCACCACTGTTGTGTTCGGGCTGCTCGTCGCCAGAGATAGCGCCGTAAAGTCCTTCATCGTAAAGCCGCTGTTCTTGTTAACCAGCGGAATCAGCAGAATCGGCGGCGGCGTCACCAGAATCGTGTAGCCGTCGGGGGCCGCCTCTTTGGCCGCCTGAATACCCACCGCGCCGCCGCCGCCCGCTTTGTTGACGATCACCACGGGCTGCCCGAGAGCAGCTGACATTTTAGGCGCGAGAATGCGCGCGACGATATCGGTGACGGCGCCGGGCGGAAAAGGATTGATGATTTGGACGGTCTTGACGGGATATTCGGCAGCATCTAGCGCGGGCGCGCAAAGCAGCATCAAGACAAGAAACAAATAGCGCCTTTGTGCTAGCGAAACCACCCGCAAATTTTTCATCATCTGTCCTCCCGGCGTTAATGTCGTTTCCTCTGCTAACAGAATCGCCGGTCGAGTGTCAAACATTCTTGGCACCCGGCTCTTCGAAATGATTCGAGGAGCAAACGGCACAATCGCAGTTGACAGGGATCACGGAAATACTTTAGAAGTCAGACAATGCAAGGGTGACATTGATTATGGGAACATTAGCGGGAGCGCAGCAAATTCTGGGCGGGCTTAAACAGGCGGGCATTGATTTGGTGTCGAGCGTTCCTGACATCAACATGCTCGATTTGATCAATCTTCTTTATGAAGATAAGGAGATCGCTCATGTTCCGGTGGGCCGGGAAGAAGAGGGCATCGGCGTTTGCGCCGGAGCGCATCTCGCCGGCAAGCACCCCGCTATGTTGATGCAAAACGGCGGCTTACTTAATAGCTGTAATGGCCTCACCACCACTGCATTACAATTTGGCATACCGGTTTTGTTACTGATCTATTATGCGGGCGATATCGGCGATAATGCTTTCCATATGGTCGGACTCGTGACCGAACCGGTCCTGCAAGGACTGGGCATCAAATACATCGTCATGCGCGATCCGGCCAAAGTGAAGCAAGAAATCGCCGGCGCCGTGACCCTCGCCAATAGCTCTAAGCGCCCGGTCGCATTGCTGCTGACCCGGTCGGTTTTGTAATCAGGACGGCTATGAAACGTTACGAATGTCTTAAAGCCATTGCTCCGTTGATTAAAGATGAGCTATTTGTGACCACCGCCGGCGGCGCCACTGCGGAATGGAACGGGGTGAGGCCAAGCGATGGCAACATTCAGGTAAAAACGCTCGGGCTGTGCTCTTCTATCGGACTGGGAATCGCGCTTTCTCTCCCGAGGCGTAAAGTCTTTGTGTTCGACGGCGACGGCGCTCTGTGGATGAACTTGGGATCACTGGCGACCATCGGCCTGCATCAACCGAAAAATCTCATTCACATTTGTTGGGACAACAAACAGTACGAGTCCTCCGGCGGCGAACCCACGGTCGCCACGGCGGGCAAAATCGATTTCGCCGGCGTAGCGCGCAATGCCGGCATTCAGAGCGCACGGTCGGTAGCGACCATTGACGAGCTGAAGGATGCCTTCACTCATGCGTTGAGCCATGACGGTCCACATTTTATTTGTGCTACTATCGAAGCCGGCCGAGCCGAAGCGCCGCCGCTGCGCTACGATGAGCTCGAGAACAAGTACCGTTTTGTCCGCTACATCGAAGAAACCGAAGGCATCAATATCCTGCGTGTCCCCATGCCCGCCAGTTATCAACTCAAATAGTGAACCCCGTCTCAACGTATCATGAGCACGGAACCGCTTAGGATTATGCTGCGCGTCGCTCATCCTTGGACTAGCGCGGTCGCTCAATTCACCTAGATCGCTTCTGGATTTTACGAAGCTCGCCGGGTCTGTGAGCCGCGTGTTTGCCGGATTTCTCGCGTTGGACTAAATACTCGAGATTCTGTCTTGAAGCTTTGGCGACATGTCCTTTGATCTTTTTAGCAGACGTAAGCTTCTTTTTGAGTGTGCCGGTGGTTTTTCCCTGGGGAGTGTTCCACTGCACGCGATCGCCGGGCTTTAGTTCTTTAGCCATATGAAATTCGCCTTTGTAGACGCCGCCGATGGATCGGCAATCCATCGGCAGCCTCCATGTGATCAAGGCGTATCCGCAGTTCTTTT
>JAICEJ010000288.1 GCA_025924215.1 Candidatus Binatia bacterium | reverse complement strand
TGACTCGAGGCTATCGCCGAATGGGCTTGATATACGTCCGTCGAAACAATCAGTCAATCGGTTTGTCGAACTGACCGCAGTCGTGTATCGCTGATTTGGCGCTAACGAAACTGTAGGGCGCTAAGTCTTTATTCCAGAATTATCGCTCCGTTGGAGTAGCGCGACCAATCGGACACTTGGAATGCATCGCTACAGAATTATTCCGTAGTGCGCAAGGAAGAATTAACGATAAACGCAGAAACGAAAGCTTCGACCCGGTGCTGCGGCACGATCACACACAAAACCTTACTCTTGACGGCTCTCGTGTCTGGCGAACATTGTGCGCAATCCAGCATCCTGGTGAAGCAAAGTTCGTAGTCAACGGCACTGCCCTCGTCACCGCTAAGTTACTTTGCCCATCACTTTCCCATCACTTAACAACTAGCTTGGTCCGACCACATACAACGCGCGTCCCCTTTATGATCCCCTCCGGTTCAAAAGCTCAACCGGCGCGTCCATCAACTACCTTTTCCAAACAAATCATCGAACCATTTTTGATAGTGGGCGGTTTTGGCCTCGTGTTCGGGCGGAATCATGCGTAGTTTTGCGCGATCGACACCGATCTTGGGCTGGACATCGCTCCGTCCCGGGACTTTCCCGAGATTGCTGATCAGCTGCTGCCCGTTTTTGGAAATTGAAAATTCCGCGAGCAGCCGGGCCGCGTTAGGATGCGGCGCCTTGGCCATGACGGCTATGGGATGGGATTCGGCATAAAGCGGCTCTTCGACTTTTACCCAATCGACGGGGCTGCCTGATTCCTTGACGTTTTCGACATTGTTGGCGTAGACCATGAACGCCAGCGGCATTTCTCCGGCGCCGACGAGAGTGGCCGTGAGCGTTCCCCCTGAACGGACCTGCGGCCCTTGTTGCGCCAGCTTGCGGATAAAATCTTCACCTTTCTCCTTGCCGTACAAGTCGAGCATGGCGGCTATGACCATGTAGTTGTTGCGATTGGCGCCGAGCTTTCCTTTCCATTTCGGGTCCAACAGATCGGTGTAACGCCTTGGCAGATCCTTCTGGGCGACGAGCTTGGTGTTATAGGGAATCGAATGTACGGTGGGGTAGACATCGGTCCAGAATCCCTCTTTGTCCTTGAAGCGGTCATCGAACGCTTTGCGCTCTGAGGAGTCGAACTTCACCAGCAATTTGTTGTCCTTCAACGCGTACAAAACGGTGCCTTCGGTCAGGATCGCATCGGCGAGGTGAGCTCCGGCGCGGCTTTCGGTCAAAATCTTCTGTAAAATCGTCGTGCCGGAAGCGCGATAGATCTCCAACTTGACCCCCGGGTACGCTTGTTCGAACGCGGCCTGGAACGGTTTGTTATCGCTGGCGGCCAGCGAAGTATAGATGAGCACCCGTCCCTCTTCTTTGGCCTTGGCGTAAAACTCGCTTTGCGCGGCGCTGTGCGAGACCAAGCCGGCGCAACATACCAGACCGACCATAGTAGCGACGTATAATTTCATAAACTTCATGATCGCGATTTCCTTTTTCCAGGGCGCTTGTCCAACTATTGCGCTGATGACCATACCAAAGCACCGGCTTGTGTCAATTACCCTCGCCGTTCCTGGAACCGGGGCCGTGCCGCCAGTCGCAACTCGTTGAACTCACGGAGTACGAGAGCTTTATGCAAATCAGCAAGCTTGTTCCCCGCGAACTGGTTGGAGCACTCTGCATTGCTCTGCCACTCATTCTCTATTTACAAGTTGACACTGCCTAGCCCATGCGGCTAAGTTCCACGGCAAATGCCCGGCCGCTACAGTGCGCGGGTTCGGCCTCAGCTCACAAGAAAAGGGAAATACCATGAAGCACAGCACGCAAAGAATTCTCACGACCCATGTGGGGAGCCTGGCCCGGACCGATGCCCTGCTGCCTCTTCTTCGACTCAAGGAACAAGGTCAGCCCTACGACCGCGAAGAGCTTGCGCGGCGGGTGCGTGAGGCGGTCATGGACGTGGTGCGGAAGCAGGTCGAAGCAGGCGTCGATATTGTCACTGACGGCGAGCAAGGGAAATCGGGTTTCTTCACCTACGTCATCGAACGATTCAACGGCTTCGAGCGCAAGTTGCCCGCTCCCGGCAAAGAGATGAGACCGCGCTCGGCGGGAAGGGAATATCTCGCTTTTCCCGACTACTACGCATGGTCCGAGCGCATCGCCGCGCCGTTTGGCGGTCGCAGCGGTCGCGCCGGCCGGGACGTCGATATCTGCATCGGACCCGTCAGCTACAAGGGCCACGCGGCGGTCCAGACAGACATCACGAATCTCAAAACAGCGGTCGCGGGCCGCGCTCACGAGGACGTGTTTGTGCCAGCGATCGCTTCTTCGTATGTCGCGGCTACATTTGCCAACGAATACTACCGCACCCTCGAGGAGTACGAGCAGGCAGTGTCCGACGCGCTGCGGGAAGAATACCAGGCGATTGTCGATGCCGGATTTATTCTCCAGATCGACGATCCGCGCCTGGTGACCTATTATATGATGCACCCCGAGTTGACGGTCGAAGACTGCCGGAGGTGGGCGGAAAAGCGTGTCGAAGCGATCAACTACTCGCTCCGCGGAATCGCGCCCGAGAAGGTCCGCTTTCATACCTGCTACTCGATCGATGTCGGTCCGCGCATTCACGAAATGGACTTGAAAGACATCGTCGACATCGTTCTGAAAATTAACGCCGGCGCGTATTCGTTCGAAGCGGCCAACCCGCGGCACGAACATGAATACCACGTCTTTGAGCGGGTCAAGCTGCCCGCGGGAAAAATCCTCATACCCGGTGTCATCAGCCACACCACAAATCTAGTTGAACACCCGGAATTGGTCGCTGAAAGGATCGTGCGGTTTGCCAAGCTCGTCGGGCGCGAAAACGTCATTGCAGGCGCCGACTGCGGCTTTGCCGCTTCCGCCCTCAGGTTCAACGATACTCACCCGAGCGTGGCCTGGCTGAAGTTTGCCGCGTTGGCGGAAGGCGCTCGATTGGCGACCAAACAATTGTGGAATTGAGCTAAAGGATCGGGCCGCACTCAAGCATGATCGGCCTCGCAGCTTGGTTGCGTCACCGATAGAGTGCGTCGATAAATCCGGATTTGTCCAACTCTTCCAGCAAACTTACGTCCATGAAATCCTTCGGGTTTGCCGTCTTGGCCGCGGGAATCCGCTCGCTTGCATCTTCAATGATCGTCTTAAATCCCTCTATCGACGGATAAGGCTTGGGTCTGACGGTCTCGCGCAGCGCTTGGTAGGCGTCATCGATGCGCTTCTCATCTTTGGTTTGCCGGTATTTGGCGAAGGCCTTTTTGGAGATCTCGGGATTGGTCTTCACCAGGTGGATCGCCTCGACATAGGATTTAAGAAAACGTCTCGCGACATCGCGCTTGCGGAGCAGCACCCGCTGGGTCGTGACCAGCCCACTGCCTTGATACGCAATATTCAAATCGCGCAGATTGAGTAAAATCTTCATGCCTGCCCGCTGCGCCTCTAAATGATCTGGAGGCGAGATAAGGGCGGCGTCGATGGAACCGCCGGCTAACGCAATCAGCCGTTCCGGAGTGTCGCCCACTTGGAGCAGGGTGACGTCCCGGTTACTCAGACCGTAGCGCGGCAGCACGTAGATCAAACGTAAGTGCGAGGCTGACCCAAAGCGAAAAACGCCGATCCGTTTTCCCCTGAGATCTTCCATGGATTTGATATTGGGACGCGCCATCAGCCGGTCCTCGAGGATGTCTTGCACGCCGGCAATCATCACCGGATCGGCTCCTTGCAACCTGGCAGAGGACATGAGGGAGCCCGTCATCTGACCAAAATCGACCTCACCCGCCACCAAGGTTTCGATCGCCGCGCGTGTGTAAACGATTTCTGCGCTGATGCCGTTCTTGGTTAAAAGCCCGCCGACGTCGGCGACCCAGAGCACCCCCTGGGTCGGCGAAACCGCCGAGAATGCCACTCTGACTCTATCCGCGGCAAAACTTGGCAGAGCTGAAACAATCACCAGCAGAACGCTGAATCCAAGAACCGGCAATTGTTTAGTGCCGGATAGGGATCGTGGGCAGAACATATGGACCCCCGGTAAGTTGTTGTCTGTGCGCCGCAGCTTTCGGAAACCTTCCACAGCTGCGTTTCGTCGGAACGATAGTGGAGTCAATCAGCAGCGTCAAGCACAATCAGAATGGGGATGGAGACCTGGCAGGACTCTGGCAAACTACGATGGAGTCGAATGCTTGACCCAGTTCCAAACAAAGAGTGACAGTACGGTCGGGCCTAACAATCTATACAATCATGGTTTGGTAGGAGGTAATCTGCCTTGGCGCTGTCTTCGGGGACTTACATCGCAGTTACAGAATTGCGTTCGAGGCGTCGTTCTGAAAGTCATCCATCCTATCTCATTCAAGGGCGTCGGGTTGGACATTGGCTCTACTCTTATCGCTTCGACCCGAAGACCGCGCGCTCTCGCGGCTTACATTGACGGTCGTCGGCAGAAATGAATAGGTCAGTCGATCACTCCGAGGCACAGGCGATATGTAACGCGTCGGCACGACGCAGCGAGAACTGCTCAAGCAGCGCCACGCCGTGAGCGATTACTTCCTGTAATGCCAGTGACAGTCGCGTCATCGATATTCATAAGTACTGATGCTTTCGCATTTAGGTACTCTTCGTTTGAAAGTCTGCTCTTGCGTACGGCTTTACTTGACGAGGACTTCCTGGGCAATCTCCGGGAATTTCGCAAATTCGGGGTCTTTATGAATCAAGACTGCTTGTCGCGAGATTGCGGTTGCGCCGACCCAGCTATCGGCAACCGATAGCCGCCCGCGCGCCTTGAGTCGCGCCGCGACTTCCAGTATCGACGGCTCACAGGTTATCCACTCGATTGTGAAGGACTCCACCAATCGTAGCGCTCCCCGAGCTGCCTCTTCTCCCTCTTCACGGCAGATCAAATAGAGAAGCTCCATTCGTGTCATAAAGGAGCCAAACAAACGACATGACCGTCGCTTCGCTCGTGCAAGCAGATCCTCCACACGGTCGGCCCCTGGCTCGTCACTTCGCAGGGTAAGAAGCGCGGAAGTATCGAGCACGAACAGATTTTTAGGATCCATTTTCCCGCTGCCGGTCGCGCTGCCGCTCTCTCAAGAGCCGCTTTACCATCCCCTTCGTGCCCGAACCGCGAAAGGCGCTGACTGGATCCGATGGCAGCGGAATGACCCTCGCCGTGTTACCTTCAACGACCCACTCCAGTGTGGTGTTAGGGCCGATTTTCAGTTTCTTCCGGACTTCCGACGGAACCGAGACCTGCCCGCGTTTGGTCATTTTGGTACGCATAAGCGTAAATTTACAATGCGGTAATCATTACTGCAAGCCAAGACACAGTTTATCATGTAAGCGCTACTGTGTGCTTGTCAGGTGAATGTTGAAGTCTCTTTAGATGTTGTCATGCTCGACTCACATCCAGCCACGTTCTTCTGAGGCAGATTCAATGATTCCAGCTCTTCGACCAGATCAAAATGAGCGGAAGCAGTCCTGCGCTCCGCTCAAAACGTTCGTAAGTAGATGGGCTGTCGGGAATTATGATATTGAAGCTGTACGTGCGACGGAATCTAAGGGCCGGCCGCACGGCGCAAGGATAGAATCAATCAAACGAACTAATAAAAACCGGATGAAATAATCCGAATTGCGCGATAGTCTAATTCCAAAATCTAGACGACCGAGATATCCAGCAGGTTTCCCTCCGGGTCGCACATTTGGTGCTTCCCGTAGCGACAGCCACGAAGCAGATCCATGATGACCTGGTACTCGGATTCCACATTGGCTGGCTTTGGCGCCAGATATTCAGGGTCGTGTTTCGCCAGTAGCTCAACGTCGTCTTTGAAGGCTTGCAAATCTTCGACTTCAAAACCGACGTGATCGAATCCGGGGCGCTTGTGTTCGGTGCCGAGGTAATCGGAGATTTTATAAGGCGCAAGCACCATGGTCACCGTGCCGTCGGTGAGATAAAAATTCGGATCTTCGAGTGCTTTTTCCTCTTCCTTGAACCTAAAGACGTTTACGTAAAATCCCGCCAAAGCTTCGGGGTTCATGGCTCGGATCGTGAAATGTTTGATGCGACGAGGCCTTTTGGCTTCCGCCTCGCTGAATACGCCAACCATCTGCTTTTTTCCTGGTTTGGCGATATCGAAAATGTTTCCTTCCGGATCATGACTGCTGTAATCGACAAAGGGACGACCCGGAGGACGTTTGACACAACCGACGGACGGATATTTTTCCTTGATTCGGTCAAGTACTCCCCCGATGTCATCGACGGTCATGCCGAAATGATCGAGCCCGCCAGGATAGCCAGGACGGCGCTGATTGAACGCCACGCCGATGTTGCCGTCGCTGGCAATGACCGTACGAGCGAACGCGCCGGCAACGCGGCCGGAGTTTAATATTTTATAACCAATCTGTTTTGCGCGCTCCCGCTCCTCGGCCGGGGTGCGCACATCTGTTCTAAAATCAAAAAGACATTCGTAAAATTTGAACAGCCGATTCGGCATCTGACTCATGATCCCGATATGTTTGATTCTCG
>JAICEJ010000287.1 GCA_025924215.1 Candidatus Binatia bacterium | reverse complement strand
TTATCTCCCGCTCATCGGAATGCAGTGTTTTATCGAGATCGGCCAGCGCCCGCGCCGAATCGTCCCGGCGCCATCGGTGAGCGACAAATGAAAACGGCGCTAACGTAAGAAAGATCGGCAGTGGTATGAACCAACGTAGAAAGCTTGCCGGTAGCAGGAAATAGATTGGCATTAACAACAATGCCGCCAATAGCGAATAGCACATCAAAGTGGCCAGTATCTCCTGCCTCCTTTTGCGCTTCTCCCAACCAATCAATTGGATAAATTTTTGACGGAGGATTTCCGGCGCCTCGTTCATTGGCGCAACTCCTTACGTAGCGCCCAGCGGTGGGCGAGCAGAGCCGAGCCGATGAACAGCAAGTGGCCGGAGAAATGGACTGTGCCGGCGGGCCATTTATATCCGGCGATACCTAGCGGCGGAAATTCCTGCCGGGACAGAATTGACAAGAGAAAGGCGATGGGGTTGAGCGGCAGGTAGACGAGCAGTGAGAGGACCGTCAAGACAAAGAAAAAGGAGCGAATGAACACTTGGCGGCTTTCGGCACGGCGCTCCCATACCGTTAATGCGAACAACCCCCAGGTGGCGTAACCCCATGCATAGAAAAACAACAGCCCGAAGGTAAGCGCCACCATCGAAACCGGCGTCCGCGCAATGGCGGCTGCCCAGATCAACAATGGCGCGCACAGGAGCAGAGAAAGCGCGACGTGCAACGACAGAAACAAAAGCTGCGCCTGAGCGATGGCGGCAATGGGTTGGTCGTTTTCGCGATGCCAGCGTTTCAGTGTCCGGAATCTCCAGGACGCAAACTCCTGATTCGCGACCCGCATCGCGAAATAGATTGTGAGCAATAAGGTCGTGACCGCGGTGACCTTGAAAAGACTCGCCGAACCGCTCCACATCTGCGCATCCAGCGAGGGTAAGTAAAGCGACAGAAACTCGACCGGCGCAAGGATCACCAGAATATAAAAATAAACCGCGAACCCATGCCCCTCGACGAAAAAAATATCGATGCTTTCGCGCAAAACCGGATTGCTATTCATTCATCCTCCGGACCCGGCAGTGGAATGATCGCCCGAAATAATGTGTAGTCATGGGCGTAGATGCGCGAGTCATCGACACTAACCCGCCGTTCCGAGTCTTTTACCCAGCCGAAAAAAATCGCGGCGCCGGTGTTCCATCGCGACGCCTCACCGTCGCGCGGAAAAAAAGAAGAATGAAACAAGATGTCACGGGTCTTATCCTTGAAAGACAAATCACGCAGGCTGAGTGCATCGCCGCGGCTCGATTGATTTGCCTCGGGCGCCTCTCCGGCATTCAACGAAAAAACTTTGCTCCATCGTGAGCCTCGCGTGATTTCGTTCAGGGCATGACGCGCGCCGGGTAACACCAACCAGCAGTCCACCAGATCTTTGCCGCTTTGGTTGTCGATCTTCATCACCAGCTTATCGCCTTGAATGTCAAATTCCGCGCGCAATGGAAAGCGGTCGATAAAGCGCATGCGGAAAAGCCTATAATCCCACTCGCGCAGCGGTAAACGAAAGCGGCTGGAACCGCTGTCATCCTGCAGCAACAGCGGTTCTTGCGGCCGATCTTTGGCCGGGTTGGACACCGGCGCCATATCGAGCCAACCACGAGCCAATTGAAGGTTGTACTGGCGGATTTGAGTTGAAAACATGGCCATGTTCAATTGAGCTTCCACGTAGCCGTCGGCAACACTATCCAGCATGGTGGAAGATAGAAGCACTCCGTCCGGGACATTACCGCCGCGGCTAAACAGCGGATATCCTGCCGCCGCGGCAAGGCCGACGACTATCGCCAGGCAGATGACGATTTTGCGCGCCGGCAAACGACTCTTCTGCCACAGCCACGCTAACGTACCGAGAGCTGCGAAATAACCGATCACGGCCAGCAACAAGGAACGAGTCGGCACATAGGTCGAGATAAATGATGGGCTGATGATAATCTGAGAAAAGATCGAATCGTCCCAACGGGTTCGCGGCGATAGCGCATCGTCGGCGGCCGGAATCACAAGGTTGCGCAGAAGCTTTGGCAGACCGTCCCATTGAGCCATCGGAGGTCGTCCAAGATCGAGGGCAAAATAGGTGATCCGGCCCTTGCCTCGGCTCTTCTCAACCAGAAGCGGAATTCCCGCCGATTCCAGGATAACTTTACCATCCAGCAAGCTTGAAACCTGTGTCCAGACGCCGGCTATCGGGGTTACCGGTTCACCTTGGATACTTTGCGGAGCGAAAGAGATCCGTTCGCTGCCGGTGACCCGCACAGGCAGAAAGCGGCTGAGTGATGTCTCCTGATACAGCGCATGGTTGAGGCTGCCTATGATGACCATCCTACCGCCGGCGGTGAGCCAGCTTTCCAAGGCAAACAGCTGCGAGCGCGAGAGCTCGCGCAAGGATTGGTCATATAGAATCAAGTGTGAAACCCCAAGCAGAGCTCGCGGGTCCGAAGGTAGTTCGCTCAATGAAACAGTGACCAAGCGATTGGTCATCGCCGATCCCAGAGAGATCGAGAGGGAACTGGCTTCGCTCACCAGCAGCATGACCGGCGACGGCGAGAAGTAGCGCCGCAGATCCAACTCGCGCGACGCGTTTCCGGCGGCGCTGTTAAAAGAAATCAGCAGCGGGCGGCTGATGAAATCGGGATCGACAGTAAGTTGAATGGTTTTCCGCGAATGGCCGGAAACGAAAAGATCCCTGCGATAATGAAGCGGATAAGGAACGCCGCTCTTGGCGGCGCCGCCTTTCCAAACCTGAACCTCCAAAAAGCCGTCGGCGGGACGGCCGGAGTTAGTGACTTCGAGTTCCAGCGGGAACGGTCGTCCGAGCTGAAATACGCCGTGAAAGCCGACACGCGCTTCGATCGATATTTCGGCGTAACCGAAAGAAGAGAAAAGAAGACTAGATAGAAAGCAGCCTATAAGGGTGGTTAATCGCGAGCCGGCCTGAGATGATTTAAGTGGAAGGTTAGGCGGAGCCAAAACCGCCCGCCGCGGCCAACCTACTAGTTGGCGGCGGCTAAAAGCTTGAGCTACCTTTCGGGCTGAAAAGGACATGATCCCTTTCCAGAAAGGCCCGCCCCACTACAGCAGAGATCAATCGATATACTCGACGCTTAAAATCTCGAATGAACGCACGCCCGTGGGGGTCTGGACCTGAACCTCGTCCCCCTCGCTCTTGCCGATCAAAGCACGGGCAACGGGAGAACTGATAGAAATTTTTCCGTTCTTGGGCTCCGCCTCATGATCACCGACGATTTGATATACCACCTTGTCACCGGTGTCGCCATCGGCGAGAGCGACCGTCGCGCCGAACACAACCCGATCGCCGGATAGTGTTGAAATATCGATTACCTGAGCGCGGGCCAGGCGGTCCTCGATCTCGCGAATCTGAATATCCAGCAAGGATTGGCGCTCCTTGGCCGCATGAAACTCGGCGTTCTCGGAAAGATCACCATGGCCCCTCGCCTCTTCGATTTCTCGAACGTTTCTAGGACGCTCGACACTCTTTAGGCGCTTTAATTCGTCCATCAAAGATTGATATCCCCGAGTGGTCATCGGGACACGCTCATCCTGTGTTGCCATAAATTCAACTCCTATACAAAACAAAACCTCTCGGGAATGCTCCTGAGAGGCTCTCGCTCGATCGCTCCACTTTCCTACCCGTGAAGCGCCATTTTCTACGGATGGTAGCATCCCCGGCGGTTAATTCAACTCTCGCGAAGCAGTCCTAACGGATCATCGATTCGGGGGTTCGTCGACAGAGAGATCAGGCGCGTTTTACAGGGCCAAAAACATGACAGGCGACGCCGTGAAAATCGGCATCGAAATCCAATGGCGGCTCCATCTGATCACAAATTGGCGCGCGGTAGGCGCAACGCGGATGAAAGGCACACCCCGACGGAGGATTCACCGGACTGGGCACATCGCCTTGCAACAGCACCCGTTCCTTTTTTCCATCCATGTCGGGGATCGGCACGGATGACAGCAACGCTCGCGTATACGGATGCTTGGCGTCCCGATAAATGGTATCGCTTTGGGCAATTTCCACCACTTTGCCCAAGTACATGATCGCTACCCGGTGGCTGATATGCTCGACTACCCGCAGGTCATGCGAGATAAACAGGTAAGTCAAATGCATCTTCTCTTGCAGCTCCTGCAACAGATTGATGATCTGGGCCTGAATCGAAACATCCAGTGACGATACCGGTTCATCACAGACGATAAACTTGGGACCGACACCCAGCGCCCGGGCGATACCGATGCGCTGCCGTTGACCCCCGCTGAACTCATGCGGGTAACGGTCATAATGGTCCTCGCGCAAACCGACTTGACGAAGCAGTTCGATGACCCGGTCTCGTTTGGCCTTGCCCCTGGCGATCTTGTGAATTTCCAGCCCCTCGCCGACGATATCACCGACCCGCATCCGCGGATTGAGAGACGCATACGGATCTTGAAAAATAATTTGCATCTGCCGCCGCATATCGCGCAGCTCGCGCTGCGACATGGCCAACAAGTTTTTGCCTTCGAAATAAACTTCACCCTCGGTTGGTTCAATCAGGCGCAAGATGGCGCGTCCCAAGGTTGACTTGCCGCAACCGGACTCGCCGACCAGACCCAAAGTCTCGCCTTGCTCGACCCTAAGATTGACGCCGTCGACAGCTTTCACCACGTCTTTATTGCGCGAAAATAGCGCTTGACCGACTGGAAAATGCTTTTTGAGATTTCGGATTTCTAACAGGCTCATAGTACTACCAGCAGCAGATAGGAACCGAGAACAGTCGCCGGCTTGCGCCTATTCATGCTGATCCCTGTCTCTCAACTTCTATCTCCCGCCCTAACCTTTGTTTCCATTCGGTGTGGGGAAAATGGCAGGCAACGGTATGTCCGGGTTCTCTCTCCAGGAGCTCCGGTTCGACTTGGGCGCAGAGATCTGCGGCCCTTGGACAGCGATCGCGGAAACGACAGCCACTCGGCAGATGCAAAGGATTGGGCACCACCCCGGGGATCGCATCCAGGCGCTTTTTCTTCAAACGGCCGGTGCCGGGAAGAGAATTTAATAGCCCCACGGTATACGGATGAAATGGCGTGGTGAAAATCCCCCGCGCGCTGGCACGCTCCACGATCTTACCGCCATACATAATCGCAACTTCATCGGCTTGCTCCGCCACCACGCCCAGATCATGGGTGATCAGTAACAACGCCATGCCGAGCCTTTGTTGCAACTCTTTCATCAGATCCAGAATCTGCGCTTGAATTGTGACGTCAAGCGCCGTGGTCGGCTCGTCGGCGATTAACAAGCTCGGGTTACAGGACAGCGCCATTGCGATCATGACTCTCTGGCGCATGCCGCCGCTCAGTTGGTGCGGATAGGCATCGACCCGAGACTCCGGATCAGCGATCTTGACCAGGCGGAGCATGTCGATGGTTTTTTGCCGGGTTTCTTTTTTGCCGAGGCCCTGATGAAGCCGGATCGCCTCGCCGATCTGATTGCCGACAGTGAACACCGGATTGAGCGAGGTCATCGGTTCCTGGAAGATCATCGAGATTTCGTTGCCGCGGATTTTGCGCATCTCCTCATTCTTTAACTTGAGAAGATCCCGACCCCGATAAAGAATCTCTCCACCGACAATTTTTCCCGGAGGCGAAGCGATCAGTCGCATGATCGAAAGCGAGGTCACACTCTTGCCGCAGCCGGACTCTCCGACCAAACCCAGAGTTTTGCCTTCGTGAATTTCGAAACTGATGCCGTCGATGGCGCGCACTTCACCTTCGGGGGTAAAAAAAGACGTTCGCAGATCTTTAACGTTAATGAGCTCGGCCATTTACTCGGTCTCGCGCAGGCGAATCAAGCAACAAAAAGTGATTTGTCGAAACAACATATCATCTAAAGCGCGCACGGCGAAGAGTGCGGCAGGATTTTGCGCCAGCCGGCAAAATAAGCGGATATTACTTGGGCTGGAGCTATTGTCAAGTTAAGGAATGATATCAGCGGGGCGCCTAGGTATTATCACGCGTTCGGTTTCGTTACGAACCTTTCCTAGCGAAGTGGTATCACAGATCTTAAGTTCACCCCGAACGCTCGAACCAGGATGATTGGCTGGCGAACAGCCGCGCCAGATTCTCATTCTCACCTGCCATTTCCATCAGCCGTACGCGCGCATGTCTACTTCGCTGGGTAGGTCTTCGCCAACTGATCGATAAAACCGCTTTCGTCTAACCGCGAGGGTCCGATCGTCGACTAATCTTCTACCTTACCTTATAGAGGGCAGGGTTACGGACCTTCATGAGCCGCTGAATGCTGCGCAGTTTCCATGGCAAGTCCTGCGTTGCGCTCTTCTACTTGACCAACTGCTCCTTGGGAAAGTTCGCGGTGGCGAGAACACCGCCGTCCACGACCAAGGGATGGCCATAGATGAAATCAGAATCGTCGCTGACCAGAAACAGCGCAGCCTTGGCTTGATCCTCTGCCGTCCCCAACCGGCCGGCGAGATTCTCGAAAATCCTGCTGCCGGCAACGTCGTCGTCAAAGCCTACCGGCGAACCTGAACGGTTTGGCACCACGCAATT
>JAICEJ010000286.1 GCA_025924215.1 Candidatus Binatia bacterium | reverse complement strand
GCGTTAATTGACGCAGTCCTTAATAACAAGATATAACAAGCGGCGCCGCTCGGGAAGGAGTTAGGAGGCTCATCGAGAATGGCCTTACGAGTACCAGCTCGATGCCGATGATAATATAGCGCCCGAGTTTCAGATGCGTCGTAGTTCCCTACCACAGCCTACAAAGTCGTCGCAATGATTTGACCGACCTGCGACCGCTCATTCGCTTCGGGGAAACCCGCTTCCCGGAAAACGCCATTGACCCGTCAGTCGCCGCTATGATAAGCGAGGACGTCAAAGAAGGGCGCCGCACGGACTGCTGCAATTTCTGGTCAGTACCACCGCGCGCGCAGCGGGTGCCGAAGCAATATAGAGGAGCTATCAAACTGCTCAACGTGGACGCATGTTTCAGGCGATTGATAAGTCCAGCGGCAAGCGCAGCAGTGTTGCTTCAGCTCGAACCGCGCCGGTGCGCATGATTCGCCGCGAGAAATTTTTTCGTTCATCACAGCATTGGACGACCGTTTTAAACTTTGTTAGATTGCGCAGCGCTGATGTGGAGCCGTGCCGGAAGTCGATACGAGTCAAGCATAAAGGAATAGGCAATATCTTACCTGGAAAAGAACAGATCATGCGGACCGATCGGCTTGGATGGCAATGCTCGGAAGGAAGGAGCACCCTTTGAAGTTAAGAGGCCCGGCAATATTTAGTTTGTGCGCTTTGATATTCTTTATCGTTTTCGTTTATCAAGCGCAGGATTGGCGAATGCAGGCTCGGCTCTATCCTTGGGCGATAGGCATACCGATGGTCATTTTAGCCTTAGTTCAGGTCATCCTGGATCTAAGGGGTTACAAAGCCAAAGAGACATCGGATGCTGCTCCCGTCGATTTTCAGTTTACTCAAACCATCCAGCCGGCACTGGCAAGAAAACGGGCCATTACAATGTTTTCGTGGCTGCTCGGTTTCTTTCTGGTGGTATGGCTACTTGGATTCGAATACGGAATTCCCCTCATGGTGTTCAGCTATTTGAAATTGCAGTCGAATGAATCATGGGTCTTATCCATTATCCTTACAGTCCTGGCTTTCGTATTCTTCTGGCTTCTCTTTGTAAAACTTCTCACCCTGCCGTTCCCACAAGGTCTGATTTTTACTTGGCTTGGGATAGGATAAAGGCAGTCAAATCCGGTGTAAGGCGATGCTAATATCTGCGCACTAGCCTAACTCTCGATTTTACATACCCAGGCTCGCTGCTCAGCAAAATAGCTCTTTGCCCGTGAGGCTTGCGGAGGTAGACATGAAAATCGCGTATCGTCTTCCGAGCTATTTGCAAGTTCTCCTGTGGTCCGTCTGCGTGATTGTCATTTGCAATCAATCCGTCCAAGCGCAAACCGACACATTTTATAAAGGCAAGACGATTCGCGTCGTTGTTGGATTCACTCCTGGTGGATTCTATGATCGTTGGGCTCGTTTGGTCGCACGTCACATGCCTAGGTACATACCGGGTAATCCAGAGATGATAGTGCAAAACATGCCGGGCGCAAGCTCCGTTATTGCGGCGAACTACGTCTACAACGTTGCCAAAGGCGACGGATTAACCATCCTCGCGCCAATCAACAGTTTGTACCTAGATCAAATCGTCGAGCGTAAAGAGGTGCAATTCGATGTGCGTAGGTTCGAGTGGATCGGTACCCAGGAAAAAACACCGATCATGCTCTACATGAGAGCCGACGCTCCTCATAAATCCATTGCCGATATTATCCAGGCAACCGAACCGCCGCGATGTGGTTCCACCGGCACAGCCAGCACAGGATATATTCTCGCCAAAGTGCTGGAAGAAACGATTAAAGCGAAGATCGTAAACGTCACCGGTTATCAAGGCGGGAGCGAAGTCGATATCGGGGTGGAGCGCGGCGAAATTCAATGCCGGGGCATGGATATTCCGCCGCATTTCGGCCGTGAGCCGTTTGACACGTGGCACAAGAGAGGCTTCGATCGGCACATTCTTCAAGGCGGTCCAAAACGCGACCCGCGTTTACCAGATACGCCAACGCTGTTTGAATTGATGGATGAATACAAGACGCCCGAATCGTCACGCCGTTTAGCGCGAATTATTCTCGCCGTCGGCGAATTCGGACGTCCGACAGTTGCCGCCCCGGGCACGCCGCCCCAACGGGTAAAGCTTCTGCGTGACGCATACTCCCAAGCCATGAAAGATCCCGACCTCGTGGCCGAAGCAAAGAAAGGCCGCATGGATATGGACCCGTCCACCGGCGAAGAACTCCAGAACTTAATAAAAGAAATCATGGAACAGCCGCGTGAAGTTCTTGACCGGGTCAAGAAAGTTTTGGCGAACTAGGCAAATCAATAATCCGGCACCAGCAAGGTTGAAACAGCTTCGCCGAACGTCTAACAGTGTAGAGCCAGGCACGCCCGCCTATCCTCGAAGTAGGCAAACTGAGAACGGCTGGATGGCGACATCGAGGCGGTTAAGGGGTCTGGCCGTTATAAGCCGAGCAATACCGGTACTAGAGGGCATATGACAAAGGAGGTCTATGAGAACTTTATTATTCGGCCTTGGGTTGTTTTTATCCTTTATCACTAATCTCCATTCTCAAGAGCCGTACTACCAGGGCAAACAGATTAGAGTTGTCGTCGGCTTCACCTCCGGGGGATTCTATGATCGCTGGGCGAGGCTGCTCTCCCGCCATATGCCGAAACATATTCCCGGCAAACCGGAAATGATCGTGCAGAACATGCCGGGAGCAGGTTCGGTGGTGGCGACCAACTATGTTTATAACGTTGCCAAGCCTGATGGCTTGACTATTGGATTTCCAAGTAGCGCAATCTATTTGGATCAACTGGTTGGCCGCGCAGAAGCGAAGTTCGACATCCGCAAATTAGGCTGGATAGGCTCTCCCGTCAAAGAGCCGGTGATTTTTTATGTCCGAGCCGACAGCCCGTACAAAACGGTCTCAGATATGAAAAATGCTAAAGAGCCTCCCAAATGCGGCGCCACAGGCACAGTGAGTACCGATTTTATACTGGCCCGCATGCTCGAAGACACCATACCGGGGATCAAGATCGAAACCGTATTGGGGTATCCGGGCGGTTCGGAAATCGACCTGGCAGTGGAAAGAGGCGAGGTCATCTGTCGCGGCATGACCGCGTCGCCGTTCCATGGGCGCGAGCCGTTTCTTTCGTGGCAAAAAAAGAACTTTGTCCGGGTCTTGCTCTTTACGGGCGACAAGCGGGACGAGCGCATGCCCGACGTTCCGACAATTGACGAGATCTTCGACAAAGAAAAAGTTACCGAAAGCAGTCGCCGGGTTGCAGAAGTCATTTTGGCGGCCGAAAGGTTCGGACGGCCGATCATCACTGGCCCCGGAACTTCGCCGGAGCATCTGAAGATTCTCCGCCAGGGTTTTGAACAGGCAATGAAGGATCCTGAACTATTAACGGAGGCCAAAAAAGGGAAAATGGACGTCGAACCTGCAAGCGGCGAAGAGCTCGAGAAGCTGGCAAACCGGGTGCTGGACCAGCCACCCGAGGTTTTGGCCCGAGTAAAGAAAATTCTCGGGCAAAAATAGAGACTAAAAACTGTTGCGTTGCGGTCCAAAGGGATGATTAATAACCGAGGGAGGTAAATCGATGAGACTTGTCCTTTCCATATTTATCGCACTTTTACTCTGGAATACGGTTGCCCAGGCGCAAGCGCCTTTCTACCAGGGCAAAACCATCACCATCATTGTCGGCACTAAAGCCGGGGACGCCTACGACCTTTACCCCCGCATGCTGGCGGAGTTCATGCCCAAGTATATCCCGGGCAATCCCAATTTCATTATACAGAACGTGCCCGGAGCGGCGTCGATGATTGCCGCGAACCAACTTTATAACGTCACCAAGCCGGATGGTCTGACGATTGGCGCCATCTATCCGGCGCTTTATTTCGAGCAACTCACCAAGAAGCCCGAGGCGAAATTCGACTGGACGAAATTCGGCTGGGTCGGTAACCCGGTTACATCGAACCATCTGATGTACATGCGCGCCGATACGCCATACAAGACTATTGAGGACGTCCGCAAGGCGTCCACGGCGCCCAAATGCGGCGCGTCCGGGCTAACTTCTACCGGTTATTACATGCCCAAGCTGATGGAAGAAACAATCGGAACCAAGTTTGACATCGTTTCCGGATATCAGGCCGGCCAGGATGTCGACTTGGCCGTGGAACGTGGCGAGATTCAATGCCGCGCCTTTACAATTACCGCGTTTTTTGCACGCGAGCCTTTCATAACCTGGCGGAAGAAAGGCTTTGTTAATGTGCTCATGCAGAGCGGTGCCAAGCGTGACCCCAGGTTAAACGACGCGCCGACACTTTATGAGCTGATGGATAAGTATAAAACAAACCCAGGTGCCAGAAGCCTGGCCAAAGTGATTCTGGCCGCCGGTGAATTTGGTCGACCGCTTGTCACTCCTCCGGGCTTTCCTGCCGAGCGCTTGCAAATACTCCGTGACGCCTTTGACAAGACGGTGAACGACCCCGCGTTGAAGGCCGCTGCCGAAAAGCGAAGGTTGGATTTGGATCCAGCCCCGGGCGCGGAGTTGGAAACGCTGGCGAGAGAGGTCATGGCGTCGAGTCCGGAGGTGATCGAGCGGGTGCAGAAACTTTTAAGCGGTAAATGAGCCGAAATCAATCAACCGAAACACTCTCACTCCGCGCATCTACGGCGCGGTGTGAGATGTTCCGTAATCATTGACGGGAGGAGCATCCTATGATTCTGATTCTCGTCCTAGCTCTCATCATTGGCTGGCATTCCGATCTTCTTGCTCAAGCGCCGTTTTTCCAGGGTAAAACAATCAGTATTGCGGTCGGCACCAAGGCCGGCGATGTTTACGACTTGTATCCCCGGCTCCTTGCCGAATTCTGGACTAAACACATTCCGGGAAACCCCAACATCATCGTCCAGAACGTTCCAGGAGCGGCCTCACTTATCGCGGCCAATCAGGTATATAACGTGGCCAAACCGGACGGGCTGACGTTAGCCGCGATCTACCCGGCGCTTTATTTCGATCAGCTGATCAAAAAACCGGAAGTGAAGTACGACTGGGCAAAGTGGAATTGGCTCGGCAGTCCGGTGAAGTCCAACCACCTTCTCTATATGCGTGCGGATACGCCGTACAAGAGCGTCGACGACGTGCGCAAGGCCTCGACGCCGCCGAAGTGCGGCGCCACCGGCATAGCATCGACGGGTTACTATATGCCCAAGCTCATGGAAGAAGTCCTCGGTTCCAAGTTCGACATCGTCTCGGGTTACGTGTCCGGACAAGACATTGATCTCGCGGTGGAACGCGGCGAACTGCAATGCCGAGCGTTCACTATTACGGCCTACTTTGCCCGCGAACCGTTCATCTCGTGGCGCAAGAGAAATTTCACCAACGTTTTGATTCAAACGGGAAGCCGGCGCGATCCCCGGGTCAAGGACGCGCCGACTATCTACGAATTGATGGACAGGTACAAAACTACCGATGCCGGACGCGCGTTAGCCAAAGTGATCCTCGCTTCCGGTGACCTGGGTCGGCCGATTGTAGCTCCTCCGGGCGTTCCGGCGGACAGAATCAAGATTTTGCGCGACTCATTTGAGAAGACGATTCAGGATCCGGCACTCTTGGCCGAGGCAGAAAGAAGAAGATTAGAGATCGATCCGACACCTGGAGAGGAGATGGAAGCTTTGGCCAAGGACGTAATGGCTACTCCACCCGATGTCGTCGCCAACATGCGCAAACTGCTCGGCAGCTGACGCGGCGACGTCGAATCAGTTGAATCAATAGGAAGGCAGGTAGGGCGATCGAAACCGCTTGCAGCTTACATGCTTCGGCCGCCGCAGCCAAAACAAAGGACGACAATGATGCTTCGATGGGTTTTCCCTTTTCTATTCGTCCTTCTCTGGAATTATGATCTTCCGGCCCAGACGCCCTACTATCAGGGTAAGACCATAAGGCTCGTGGCGGGAACGCCGGCCGGAAGTGTCTATGACAGCTATGCGCGCCTAATGGCGCAGTTTCTCCCGAGATATATTCCAGGCACGCCCAACATCATCGTCCAAAACATGCCCGGCGTGGCTTCGATGGTGGCGGCTAACTACATCTATAGCATCGCCAAACCTGATGGTCTGACAATCGGCGCAATTCAGCCTGCCCTCTACTTCGATCAACTAGTCGGACGCAAGGAGGTCCAATTCGACTGGCAGAAGTTTAGTTGGATCGGTAACACAACCGTATCGCACCATCTGCTCTATATCAGGGCTGATGCGCCGTATAAAAACATCGAGGAGATCCGGCAGAGCTCGGTGGCGCCCAAGTGCGGTTCGGAAGGTACCGCCTCGTCGGCTTATTACATACCTAAATTACTGGAAGAGACTCTCGGGGCGAAATTCAACGTTGTCACGGGTTATAATGCGGGAACCGAAGTTGACCTGGCGGTGGAGCGCGGAGAGGTGCAGTGCCGGGCATTCACCATCGCGGCTTTCTTTGCCCGGGAGCCTTTCCATACCTGGCGTAAGAACGGGTTTGTTCGCGTGCTGATTCAAACCGGAAAGAAACGTGATGCAAACTTGCCGGACGTGCCTAGTCT
>JAICEJ010000285.1 GCA_025924215.1 Candidatus Binatia bacterium | reverse complement strand
TTGTCCAGATCTTGTTGGGGAATGGCTTGCTCTTTGGCTAGCGGAGTATAGCGATCGATGTCCTGCTGAGCTTTGACTTGATTCGCCTGCGTGGTGGCGAGCTGGCCTTCGGCATTGGCAAGCTTGCCTTTGGCCTCGTCCAGAGCCGCCTGAAAGGTCCTCGGGTCGATTTCGAAGAGCAACTGACCCTTCTTTACGAAAGAGCCTTCCTGGTACGTTTGTCGCAGCAGATAGCCAGTCACTTGGGGCTTGATCTGCGCGTTGACCAAGCCCTCGAGCGTACCGATCCATTCCTTCCGAATCGGAACATCCTTTTGCTCTACCTGGACGACGACGACCTCCGGCGGAGGCGGCTTGGCTTGCTCGGGGCTCGCGCAGCCAAGCCAAACCAGCGCAGTCGCACCCGCCAGAACCCAGCGCGCCGGCAGCGAGTATTTCAACCTGTAAATGTCAGGAGTTCTTTTCATACCAATCCTCATTCTCTTGCCGACGGAAGTCGTAACTTGGCCAAGGGTTTTTGCGACAATGTCGATCACAGTGAACTTGTAAGTTAGAGAATTCACCGCTGCGCTAACGCGGGTTTGGAACAGTCGCGAAATCCCAGTCCCTAATCGAGTTTCGAAACTGAATCTCGCAAGCTGAAGCACGCCAGCAAACAGCCAGAAGAATCGCCGCTCGTACGGCTCTTGTTTTTTTAGCATTGCACATTTTCATTGGTACTTTTTTCGACAATGCGAAAGCTGCTCGTTCTGCTTCACGTGACGGATGAGTCGCGCCGAGCGTCCGCAGAATGCACGGGATTTCCTCGATAGGCCGTCCATTCGGATTGGAACTTTTGCCGGAACCGGATGGTGGAGATCCTTCGAACCACATCGGGCGACCAATAAAGCAAGCTCGTTAAGCGCACTAACCAAGTAGCCATAGGATCGGCGGTTCATTGCATCAACCTCCTCGGAATTCATTGCGAATCATTCCAGTGTTCGTGTGATACGTTGCTCGCATTCCGCAAACGAAATGCCAGTCGAAGAGGCTTGAACTATCGACGGTTCTGCGAACGTAGGCTCGCGAGCGCGTCGTAGATTTACGAGTCTCGTAAAAAATGATCTTAGTTGCCGGGGGAAATGAAATGGGACTGTAACGACCTATTTATTTTGAGTTCAAGGCCGACAGCGTCGCTGGTCCAGCTGCGACTAATTTTGTTGCAGGGATCGTGTAAATTTGAATTCGTATTTTCGTTAGCCTAAAACGAAGTGGCTGCGTTAACTATCGCCATTTCAACAACGCATTCATGGTTCAGCCGTCGCGTACGCGCACATTGTGTAATTGTCATAACTGCATAAAGTATTTTCCGGTAGTTCGCATTTCTGCGATCACAGAGGCGGAGCGCGACGGACTGAAATTTTGAGACCACATCCAATCCGAGTGCGCTCCACTCGTCGAGCGGTGATGAAGCTGATTGGCGGCGGCATCGAGATTCATTGGCTGCGCAATCTACACGTGGAGGACTGGTGAGCGCTCTCGGAATCTCCGCGGCCGCGAGCGCTATCTTTCCTGATTTCGCGGGAAAGTCTGAACTCGGTTGCAGTCAAAAGAAACTCTACTGCGTCTCGATCCACGAGCTTGACTCGTGTGACATCGAGAACGACCATGAGCCTATTGTGCTTGTTCAGCAGAGTTTTAGCGCCTGCAGATCCTCTTTCTGCATCCGGCCGCTCAGAAAGATCACAAGAGCTACGATCACTACGCCAAACATCCGAATGTTTATAATTCCTCTACTGGATTCCATTTTCTCGTTCGCGCGCAGGAACTCACCGTAGCCGAGGTAATCGTGTTCGCTGAAGAATTCAGTCACGGGTTCTCTCTCTGCAGAGGCTACGCTCACAGTATAAACAGCATCCAGGGCACGCCGATCACGAGGAAGACGGCGAAGAAGATCAGGCCGAAGATTGCGCCCAGGCGCCAGTAGTCAGCGGCCGGCAGATAGCCGCTGCCGTAGTACACCGGGCTCGGTCCCGTCGCGTAGGGTGTGATGATGCCCATGATGCCGAGCTGCAGGCACAAGCCCAGGGCGAGTGCGTGTATGTTGACGCCTGGAATTGTCGATCCGACCGCCAGCAGCACCGGGATCATCGCGGTGACGTGCGCCGTAATGCTCGCAAACAAGTAATGGCCGAAGAAGTTGATGAGTAGCAGCGTCAGAACCGCGACGCTCGGCGAGACACCAGTCAACTGCCCGGCGACACTCTCCGCAAACCATTTCACGAAGCCTACCCGAGTCAGGCCATCCGCAAGCGCCACCAGCGTAGCGAACCATGCCAGCGTATTCCAGGCAGCGGAATTTTTCGTCACGTCATCCCAGGTCACAACGTTCAGCACCATCATTAGGCAGATCACCACAAGCGCGGCGGTGGTCGCGTTGACGTAGTTTCCCGCGAAAATCCACAGCCCCAACGCGATCACAACCAGCACAGCCAGCGTGATTTCGCGCGAGGTCAACCCGCCCAATTTGCCAATTTCCTTTCCAGCCCACTCCGTTACCGCGCTGCCTTCTGTGACTTCAGGAGGGTAGAGCCAGTAGGCGAGCAACGGAACGAGAATAAGCAGCAAAATTCCCGGCACCGCTGCTGCCGCAAACCAGTCGCCCCACTGAAGCTCTACATTTACGGTTTTCCTGACCAATTCCTTTGCCAGCAAGTTGGGCGCTAGGCCGGTTAGAAAGAGGGTACTGGTCACACAGGTACTGGCAAGAGCGACCCACATGATGTATGAGCCGATCCGGCGCTTCGACGGGTCGTTCGGTTTCGAGTCGTAGAGCGGCGGCAAATTCTTGATGACAGGATAGATTGTGCCACCGCTGCGCGCCGTGTTCGAAGGTGTGAACGGCGCAAGCAGCGTGTCCGCAAGCGTCACGGCGTAGCCCAGTGTAAGCGTCTTACGCCCCATCGCTTTCACCAGTAGCAACGCGATGCGCCGCCCGAGGCCGGTCTTTTCGTAGCCGAGAGCAAACATGAACGCCCCGAAGATCAACCAGACCGTTGAGTTCGAAAACCCTGAAAGTGCCCACGTAAGAGCGGCATTCGTCGGGTTGAAGCCTGGCTTGGCCAGGTCTGCCGGGCCATACAGCACCCATGGGGCAAGCAGCGTTACTACAGTGACACCGATCAGGCCAATGGCGCCGCCGGGCAAAGGCTCGAACATCAAGCCGACAATCACGCCGGCAAAGATCGCGAAAAAATACCAGGCGTGTTGCGCCAAGCCTGCTGGCGCCGGGATGAGCGCAATAGCGATCGCCACAAGAAGTGGCGCCAGGTGTTTCCATGTGATGCTGACCGAACTCTCCTTTTTGACTGTTGCAGCGGACGTTACCCCCGTAACTTCGACCTTAGGGCTGGACTTCATATGATTCTCCTTTGCCGCATTTGCGAAGCCGTTGCAGGCCCGAATCGAACGTTGTCGGCGCGGCCTCGATCGATCATATTGGCTGGATTCGTACGCAACGTTGATCTCGCGTCCTGCTCCACGTCGGATGAAATACCTGTAGTGACCATCTGATACCGTCAACCAAATCTTCGGCGGCGCGCCCTCTCTAGAGCGCTTCGCCGTCGATCCCAGCTTCGGCTGCCTCGGCGTCTTTCTTTTACGCGCCCAACTCCCGTTTAGAGCTGAGCGGCGGCCTGAGACATCTGTATGGAGTAGTTCCTGTTTCATTTTCTTTCTCCATGTTGACTCAGACGAAAGCGCCGTAGATTGAGACTCTTCGCCGGGCAGCGATTTGCCACTTTGCTTTGCGGTGCCGACCCGATAGAAAGCGCTGTTGCGCAATCTAAATGCCAACTGCAACCGATTGATACTTCGATGCTTATGGGGGTGGAGGCTAACGAAGAACTCGTCAATTTACGAGTCTCGTGAAAAGTGCTTTGCTTTTGGCGGGAGAATGAAACGAAACTGTAACAGTTCATTCGCACTAATCGGTCGTGGTTCGAAATGCTTGCCTTACGACTCTCCAGAATACATAGTCGATTGGCAGACATCACAGGAGGTGCCTGGTTCTAACTAGAAAGCAAACGACCGCTCCGTCGTTGTGCTGCTGGCAGCCCTCCAAGGGAGGGGACTCCAGAAAGTGAACAGAACGATGTCGTTATCCCTTTCGGCGACGATGGGCAATTAAAGGCAGTGAGGTGTTGATTGCGTCATTTTTATGAAACACGCTTATCCGCATCACTTATCTGAAGAGATTCTGAAACTCTGGGACAATTTTTCGGAGAGAGAACCCTCTAAGAGATACAACAAGCTGCCTGATGGTGAGGTTCTCGAGTATCTCATATCAACCTGCTATCAGGTGAGCATGATGCGCGAGGAACTGAGATCTCAGCGTTTCAGGATAGCGCTTTGTGATCTCTCAGAGTTTCCTCCTGAAGTCGGCCCTCCTTACGGGTTTCTCAGAATTGTTTTCACGGAGCCACGTGCTTTCCATGAATACGAATTGCTGAAATTGAGCCCCGCCTCTGAATTCGAAAGCTCGCTCATCGGTGTCTGTCACGATCCCGCGAAAGGCCTGCAGATATGGGGATTGATTAACTCGGGAACCCGCTGGATACAGGCGTTTCAGGGCGGCAGCAAAATAATTATGCCCATGCCTGATTCTCTTGTCCTGGATATTACGGGACCGGGCAGCATAAGGGCTTACCGTGGGTCGAACATACTCGCGCAATTGAGCGCGGGCCGCATAACAATGCCTCATACGAATGTTTTGCATTCACGATGGTTAGCAAGACGGGTGGAAAGCGTCCATAAGGAAATTATCGAGATGCATATCAGAAACCGGCCTGGCGCCGACATAGCTTGGGCGACTATAAGTGAGAGTTTTGTTGCGCGACTTTATGAGCAGGTCATCAAACGGATAATTAGCAGCGTCAGAAACATGAAGCATGGAGGTATCATCATTTTGTTCCCCCCCGGCCTGATTCAGAGGATAACGTCTCCCAATCCGTATGTCTTCATAAAGTATATGTTCAAATACGAAGAGCCGGTGCGACGGTTGCGCTGGCTGACAGTCGCCATAATGAACGAACTCGCAAAGCACTACGGGTCATCCAAAGAACCCGGGAAAGTTGTCGGATGGGGCGAGTATATTGCCGCCAGTAATAAGACGCTCCTGGAGCTTGATGAGGCCCTCTTCGAGTGCGCGCGTTTGATCGCCAATTTGGCGACAGTTGACGGAGCGGTCATTTTAACCAGGGGGCTTGATCTCGTCGGCTTTGGAGCAGTAATAAAGGGCACCTTTAGCAAAGAAGAGATCATTGCACGCGCCCTAGACTCGGAAGGAGAACAGAGGGTATATGAGCGGGCTGAAGGTGTTGGCACCCGCCATCTTGCGGCCTATCACCTCTGCAAAGAGATTCCGGATGTGCTTGCTACCGTGATATCCCAGGACGGCAATACGAGCCTTGTCACGTGGATGAACGACTTCGTCACATACTGGGATTTCCTGCCTATGACCGTTGCGGATCCGGAACTCGTGTGATCAAAGAGGATAGTTTTCGCAAGACCTTGGGTACAATCGCATGAAGCGGTTTCCCTATATGAACATTTTCGCCTTAGACGTGCCACCTCGTAGTGAATGAAGAATAATAAAGTCCCACAAGTGGGCCTCACTATCGAAGCTTGTCCTGCTGTACCTTCCTTGAAATGGCTTCCTGCACATCTTCGTTGGAGAGATTACCGAGGTGGCCTCCGCGCTCAAAGAAATAGGCGCGTTCTCCGAGTAGACCTTTAAGCCAGGCAACGTCCTCGGAACGGAGCAGAAAATCATTCTCGTTGCTGAAGAAACTAATTTTTGAATCGTTCTTCAGTTGGGCGGCAACAGAATGCAAGTCGGAGAGCTCGAATAGCCGTCGGACTCCCGCCTCATCGTAGCTAATGTCGTTACGCTTATTGGCGTAATAGGGGAGCACGAACGCGTAGATGTACTCCATAAACGAGTATTCGTACGACTCACGGTGGGCAAAAGATTTTCGCAGCATCGTCGGCGGGTTTGCTATCTTGATAAGGGCTTGACGATTTTCAGTTTCGAAGATGAGATCACCCAGGTCTTTTCGAAAACTGAGGCCAACGAGGAACTTTGCTTCCCATTCTGTAAACGGCAAGGGCTTGCCGGGTATCAGATCCTCGTTTTCACTCAACTCGAGAACCTTCCGTAGCACAGCTTGAATTCTACGGTCCCGTTGCTCCCCCTGGGGGTACCGTAACGGGACGTTATAAAAATCGTCCAGCTGCTGGGCCGAATGTTGGGAGCTCACCGGGGCATTGAGCGTTGTGTAGTGGTCAAATTTGATCAGCTCATTTTGCGGACTCTGCGATGCAGCAGCCATAAAGAGCACGTGAGATCCTCCCAAGGAGAGTCCGACCGCATCGCGCTTTGTGAACCGTCCCGGAAACCGCTTATCAAGATCTTTGTTAATGCCGTCGAGCGCCATGTGCACGTCGTGCGCGTCCGCAGGAACGAAACCCGGACAGTCGACCGTCGAACCCGATTGCACAAATTCAGAATTCATGGCACTGGAAATCGTCACAGCCGATCGCCCATCGTTGTTGACGACCTCGGCCACGGCCA
>JAICEJ010000284.1 GCA_025924215.1 Candidatus Binatia bacterium | reverse complement strand
ACTTTGTTTTGAGCGGGGCCGGTATCAAGGGCTCAGGCGCGCGCAAAAAGGCGCGCAAGAAATCGCCAGCGGCAAAAAAGGGTAAACGTTCCAAGACCGCCAGGATCCGCAGAGCCAGTAAGGTCCTCTGACAGATTGTCGAAACCCTTGCAAGCTATGCAAAGAACTTGAGGCGAGCTCGGTGAACCAACGAAGCTTGCGAGTTTTTTCAGCAGCCGGCTAAAGCAGGAGAAAAATTCATGGCGTCTTTCGATGTTGTTAACCGTATCGACCTGCAGGAAGTCGATAACGCGGTGAATATCACCAAAAAGACAATTCAGTCGCGCTACGATTTTCGCGAATCAAAAACGGAGATCGTGCTGGATAAGAAAGACAAGAAGATCAACGTTACGACTGAAGACGAAATGAAGATGCGGGCGGTGCAGGAAACATTGGTGGAGAATCTGGTCAAGCGAAAAGTCGACACCCGGTGTTTGGAATACAAGCCAAGCGAAATGGCAGCACAGGGAATGATCCAGAAGTCGATCACGATCAAGGAAGGCGTCGATTCCGATACTGCCCGGGCCATTGTCAAAATGATCAAGGATCAGAAGATGAAGGTTCAAGCGGCTATACAGGAGAAGCAGGTACGAGTCACGGCCAAAAAGATTGACGATCTGCAGGCTGTCATCAAACTGCTAAGGTCGTCGAATCTGCCAATTCCCCTGCAGTTCATCAATATGCAGAGCTGAGCGAGCAGGGTCGTTCAGGAGGAAACCATGAGTGAAGCAAAAGAAAAGATCGAAAAGACCGATGAAGAGTGGCGCAAAGAGCTGTCGCCGGAGCAGTACGAGGTGTGCCGGCAGAAAGGCACCGAACGGGCTTTCACCGGAAAATACTGGGACTGTCACGACCAGGGAACTTATCATTGTGCCTGTTGCGGCAACGAGCTATTTAGCTCCGACACCAAATTCGATTCCGGCACGGGGTGGCCAAGTTTTTACCGGCCGATTGCCGAAGACAAGGTCGAAACCGAAAGCGACAACAGCTTTCTTATGCGCCGCACGGAAGTGGTCTGCGGTCGATGCAATGCTCATCTAGGCCATGTCTTTGATGACGGGCCTGCGCCGACTCACTTGCGCTACTGCATCAATTCGGCCTCATTGAAGCTGGAAAAGAAGTAGACCCTGCCTTTCCATGGATGGGCAAGCATTTCAGGATCAGGGCACGGTGCGCTACTGCCACGGCTGCGGCGCCGACAACGAACAAGGTTTACGGATCAAAAGCTACTGGGATGGCGATGAAGCAACAGCAAGCTGGCTTGCTCAGCCGCACCATTGTGGCGGGACGAAACAAAACCTCAATGGCGGTATCATCGCTTCGCTCATCGATTGCCACAGCTTGAATCTTGCTATCGCGCACGCCTACAAACAGGAGCAACGTCCGATGGGTGGTGCGCCGCGCATCGGCTACGTCACGGCGAATTTAAATGTGTCCTATCTAAAGCCTACGCCGCTTGCGGAACTGATCCATTTGCGTGCGCGCATCATCAAAATCGAGGGCCGCAAGGCTTGGGTTCATTGCGCGTTGACCGCCGCAGGTGAACTGCGGGCGACAGGAGAGGTCCTCGGAGTTCGGGTGCAATGGGATTAAACAGTTCAAAAGGTTTAAGTCGTTCAAAACGACTCAATGAGAAAACTCTCCTACTTTTTGAACCGTTGAACGGTTTGAACGGAGTCTTCTCGGATCAATGGAATACACGATCTTAGGTCGCACGGGTCTAAAGGTAAGCGTCGCCGGTCTGGGCTGCGGCGGGCCGAGCCGCCTCGGGCTGCGCGACAACGTCGCCGCCGAAGCCGGCGCCGTTTCGCTGGTTCGACAGGCGATTGACTTGGGCGTCAATTTTCTTGATACCGCTCAGTCGTATGGAACCGAGGCCGTGGTCGGCAAAGCGATTGCCGGACTATCGCGGGAGCACTTGATTATCTCAACCAAAAAGACCTTACCGCCGGTCGATCACAATAACCCCGCGGAGCAGGTCATCAAGGGTCTGGAGCAGAGTCTGAAATCGATCGGCACGGACTATATCGATATCTATCATCTTCATGGCGTCGAGCCGAAAGATTATGTTTTTGCCAAAGAGAAGTTGATGCCGGCCATGCGGCGCCTGCGCGATCAAGGCAAGATTCGCTTTATCGGTGTGACCGAGGGGTTCGCGACGGATACGTCGCACCAGATGCTGCAAGAAAGTTTGAGAGAAGATCTGTGGGACGTGGTGATGGTCGGTTTTAACCTTCTCAATCCGTCCGCGCGCAGAACCGTCTTCCCATTGACCGCCGCAAAAAAGGTCGGGGTCTTGGACATGTTCGCCGTTCGCAGGGCTTTGAGCCAGTCGGATCGTTTAAGAAGCTTGTGCGGCGAATTGATGCAAAAGGGAGTGCTTCCGCGTGACGCTGTCAACGCGGAAGATCCGCTTGAGTTTCTTCTCAAGGAAGGGGCTGCCGCGACAATCCCGGAAGCGGCTTATCGCTTCTGCCGGCATGAACCCGCCGTCAATGTTGTCCTTACCGGCACCGGCAACCCCGAACATCTTAAAGCCAATATCGAAGCTATTCTGAAGCCGCCCTTGCCACAACCAGCTTTGCAGCGCCTGGACGAACTCTTCGGAAGGTTAGATTCGCTGACCGGAAACTAACTGGTTAGTGACCCCGGATTCCGCAGTTCAAAGTGCCACAGCGATCGAGCGGCAAGCCCTCCGGAGCGAAGACAATGGGCCCGTGGCTTGTATCGGGCTGCAAGCTCCTGTGCTGAGTGGACGCCTTGTAAAATTGGCAGCCCCGAGCCACACAGCGCAGACGGTATTAAACTATTCGCTTCTGTGTCTTCGCTCCTCCAGGCTCGCCCCTCGATTAGTATACGGCTGACCATTCTCTACTGGCGGAATCCGGCGTGTTTTGACGACTCGTTCGAATTCGTGCTCAGAGTGCGTGTTCGTTCGGAATTTCGATTACGTTTCACCGACACGATCACGACGATTCCCGTCTCGGCTTCAGCATCTCTTCAACTCAGCCTGCCATCCGGTACCGGCTATCAGAAATCTAGCAGGCTGCTGAAAAAGACCCATATGCTTCGTTGCCGCTCAATCGCCTCGCTGCGACGTACTGTAAGTACGCCTCCGCTCGTCGATTTTTCGCGCGCCTCGCCTCTGGATCTTTTTGAGCAGCCTGCAAGAGGCTTTTTCAGCACTCTGCTAGTTAGCTAGCGCTGGATTCAAAAAGCTTTGAGTATTGCTCCCATGGCGCGGGTGCGACTCGGGCGGTGCGCAAATTCTCTTCGACATGCTTGAGCTGTTTCATGCCCACCAGCGCGGTGGTGACTCCCGGAGTAGAACGGACAAATTGAATCGATCTTTGGCTGTCGGTTTCAAGGCCGCTTAATGCCGCGCCGATCATGGACGGAAGATTGGCGGCGAGCTGGCCCTGTAGGATGGAGGCGCTGCACATGACCGTAATGTCGAAGGCTTGCGCCGCTTCTAAAATGGTAAGGGATTTGCTTTCCACTATTTGGTTTGATAACGACAACGCTTCGTTCATGCCAAGATTGAACGGCACTTGTATCACTTTAAAGTGATGATCTGTGCCGCCCGCTTTTGTCGCTAGACCAATGACCTCGGCCAACGATAGGTAATCCTTGGCCTGCGGATCATTGCGGTAGCCGTTCCACGTCGCGGTGCCGTACATGCGGATTTTTCCCGCCGAGACTGCCTGCTCCATCGCTTCAAAAGCCTTCAGCAATCGGCTATTGAATTCTTCACGGGATATTTTGCCTAACTGGGTTTCCGGATTATGGACGTAATAGATATCGAGGCACTCAAGAGACAGATTTTTCAAACTGCAGTCGAGCTGATTCAAGAGATAAGCCGGAGTCATGCAATGAGAGTTGCTGACGATATCGGCCGCGCTAGCGATGCCGGTCTGGAAGAAGGTTTCGTCGAAATAGCGCCGAACATCGGCTGGCGGCGCGCTGTCATAAGGGATGAACCCTCCCTTGGTGGCGACAATGATTTCATCCCGTTGAAATCCCTTAGCCGCAAGATCCTGCAAGGCTGCGCCGACCGCGCGCTCGCTTCTTTGCAGACGATAATTGATTGCGCTGTCAATCACGTTACAGCCGCACTGAACCGCGCGGCTGATAGCTTGGCAGTACTGAGCGTCGGTCGCGGCATCATAATCTCCGAGATAAGTGCCGATACCAATGGAAGACATCCACAAGCCTTGAGATTGCCGGTAGTGATCGCGGTGAATTCTGTCGGCAAAACGCTTGCGGTAACGATCCGTGCCCGCAAGTGTTGCTGCGCCGGGAATTGTCATGGTGCACCTTTATTTTTGTCGTTCAAGAATAGATCTTCCATAGCTAAGTTTCCGCCTGCATGAGAAACATAACCGGCGACCATGAGCATTGCTGCTGGCCGGGAACGTCGCCGCGCGAACGAAGAGCAGTGTACCAGAGACAGGTTCTTACTGAAAAGTTCATTGTGAAACAGTTGCCGTCAGCAATCTGCTTGCTTGGATGGAGGCTCAGCGGGCAGGCGTCGTTAATGGTTTCAGGATGCGGCGATGGTTGAGCGCTCCAGAATCCTGCGCCAGCCTCGCTCAGCTAAGCCGTTAGAAGGAGTCTTTGAGCTGGCGCACTTTCGCAAATACGGACACAGGATCTAGACGGAGATCAGGGTCCTGAGATTTGAGGGTTGCTTGAAGCTCTTTGCTATCCCAGCGCAAGAACGGATTGGTTTGCTTTTCTTCTTCCAGGGTGGCGGGAACCGTGGAAGCGCCTCGTGCTCTTAATCCTTGAACTCGCTCAGATCTGGAGGCCAGCTTATGGTTCTTTGGTTCCAGTGTCAGGGCAAAACGGAGATTGCTTTCGGTATATTCGTGACCGCAATAAACTTTCGTATCATCCGGAAGCGCCAGCAGTTTTTTTAGCGATCCATGCATTTGCTCGGGCGTGCCCTCGAACAGCCTGCCGCAGCCGGCAGTGAATAGGGTGTCGCCGCAAAACAGGTTGCTGCCGAAGAGGTAAGCGACATGGCCGCTGGTGTGCCCCGGAACAAAAAGAACTTTGCCGGTCACATCACCGATCTTGATCTCATCCCCTTCTTCGACGCCGCGGGTTAAACCGAAGATTCTCGCGCTATCACTCTTATGACCGTAAACATCGAGCTTGTGATGCGCCAGAATCCCTTCGTTGCCGCCGGTGTGATCGCGATGATGATGGGTGTTTAGTATCGCCGTGAGAGTGATCTTTTCCTGTTCTGCTCGCCTCAAAACCGGCTCGGCTTCAGAAGGGTCGATAACCGCCGCCTCTTTGCTCTTCTCGCAGATCAGTAGATAAGCGTAATTATCCCGCAGTAGCGGAACCTGGATGATCTTCATGTGTAAGGAATGCGCCTTTCGAATCGGCAAGAGCCCCGGTCCTGTTGATAAAGAGCTATCACATATTATCACGTATCTAAAGCGAAACACGATTAGAAGCCGAGTTGCGCGGCAGATTACGACGCGAATCAATTATTGCTGGTAGATCCAGAGAACTCCCGTGTGGTTAAAGATCGGTGTTTCGTGATATGACCCGGTCCGTCGACCTAGAGAATTTCGAAAGGGCGTAATATGAAAAGAATCCTAATTAGCCTTGTTCTTCTGATGTGGACGCATCCTCTTGGAGCGGCGGATAGAATCCGGATCGGCTACAGTTCGATCAGCGGCGCCTATATCCCCATCTGGGTTGCGCATGATGCCGGCTACTTTGCCAAAGAAGGCCTGGAAGATCAGATCGTGCTGATTCCCAGCGGCACTCAGCTGGCGCAAGTAACCGTCGCCGGCGAAATCGATGTCGGCTCGATGAACGGCAGCTCTGCAATGGCCGCGGCGCTGCAGGGCGCCGATTTAAAGATCATTGGGAATTCCGGCAATAAGATGATCTTTTCTCTCTATGTCAGGCCTGAGATCCAAACCATCGAAGCGTTGAAGGGGAAGAAGATCGGCATCACCCGTTTTGGTTCTGCGCCCGATATTTCGGTCCGTTACGCGCTTAGAAAATACAACATCAATGCAGAGAAAGATCTCACGTTGATCCAGCTCGGCTTTATGGCGACTGTTGCAGCGGGGCTGCAAGGTGGATCGATCGAAGGCGGAGTGGTTTCGCCGCCAACCCAATTCGCAGTCGAAAAGGCGGGCTTCAAAGAATTGATCAATATTACGGATATGGACTTTGCTTTCCCCAATCCTTCTCTGGTGGCGGTCGGATCGGTCATTAAAAGCCGGCCCGCTGTCATCGACCGCTTCATGCGCGCCTATGCGCGCGGCGTTCAGCGCGCCCGCAGCGATAAAGAGTTGACGTATAAGTCGATGTCCAAGTACACCAAAATCCAGGACCAGACGGTTTTACACAAGGCTTATGAGCTTTACATGGGCAAGGTGCTCGAGAAGGCGCCCTACATCAACATGACCGGGCTGCAGAACGCGCTCGATGATCTGGCGAAAACAGTGCCTGCCGCTAAAACCGTCAAGCCCGAGCAATTTGTCGATCGACGCTTCCTCGAGAATCTCGACAAAAGCGGTCTCATGAAAGAGCTCTATCCATAGGCACGGT
>JAICEJ010000283.1 GCA_025924215.1 Candidatus Binatia bacterium | reverse complement strand
TTTGCCTCGTCTATGTACGTGTCCATTGTATGACTCTAGCACAAAATCTTATCTCTCATCTCGCTTGTTTCATGGTTCCAAATAGTTCCAAACGTTCCAGGGCTTCGCCCGTTCCAAACGGTTGGAACTATTGGACGACTGAAACGAGATGAGGGCGGCTAAGATCGAATGATGATCATGATATCCTATGGTTTAGATGCGACGGTGAACGTCCTTGAGTGGTTGACAGCCTGGGACCTTCAGTGGGATAAGCGAAATAAGTTCACAAAGGAGGCGACCCGCATATGACGCATGACTTACTGATCAAAAACGGCACGGTAATCGACGGCAGTGGAAGGCCGGGCTACCAGGCAGACGTGGCCCTCGACGGCGACAAAATTGCCGCTATCGGCAAAAATCTAGGCTCGGGAAAAAAGGAGATTGACGCCAAGGGACAGGTCGTGGCGCCGGGATTCATCGATTCTCATACCCATATGGATGCTTTTGTCGTTCAATATCCTAACGGCAATCCGGTAGTTAATTATGGTGTTACCAGCATCGTTATCGGCGATTGCGGCGCCTCGTGCGCGCCGGTACCGCCGAAACCGGAACCGCGCCAGGTTTTAGTTCAGTATCTACGTCGGGTGCTGGACAAGTATGTCGATGATAAGGACTGGAAGTGGAACACATTTGCCGAGTACCTGAACTATCTCGAGGGCAAGATCGCAATTAACGTGCTGCCGCTGATGCCCCACTCTCCGGTTCGCTTGACAGTCATGGGCGAAGCCGCCTATGCGCGCGAGTCCACTCCTGAAGAGCTGGACACGATGAAGAAAATGGTGCGCGAAGGCATGGAGCTGGGCGCCATCGGCTTCTCCACCAGCCCGCGCGGGGGTCCCGCGATCCACGCCGGCACGCCAAGCACATTCGCAACCCATCAAGAGATCATCGAGTTGGCCAACGTTGCCGCCGAATACAACGGCTGCTTCCAGTTCAACGGCTTCCAGATGGTGCTGCAACCGGAATCCGGCGTTCCGGAAATGCTGACGAAAATAAAAACCTTGCAAATCGGCAACGAATTCCGTGTGCGGCCTGGCGCAAAAGCCGCGGGCATGCAGTCCATCAAATACATGGAAGAAGCTCAGAAACGCGGCCAAGACATTTACGGCGTGGTCATCCCCTATCAGCACATCCGCCGGTTCAACATTGACGATTGTTTCCTTTTCAACGGTCTGCCGACGTGGGAAGCGATCAAGAATTCAAGCGATTTTAAGAGTAAGCTGGCCGACAAAGAAACTAGGCGCAAAATCGAGAAGGAGCGGATCGCTTGCGAGGGCAAACTTGAGTTTCCCGAATGGCACGGTTGGGATCGGGTGGTTTTCGAGCACGTGAAAAAACCGGAGCTTAAAAAGATCGAAGGTAAGAACGTCGCAGAGATCGCCCGGTTGACCGAGAAAGCGCCGGTGGACGCGTTCTTCGATACCTGGCTCGAAGACAATCTAGACTCGCAAATCCTTTATCATGGCCTTGCCAACGCTCACCCCGAGTTGCTGGCGGAAATGATTAAATCCGACACCAGCCTGATCGGCACCGATGTGGGAGCCCATCTCGATCGATTTTTCTGGCACGGCGCGCCGACAAAAGTTCTCGGCTTCTGGCGCCGCGAGAAAAATCTTTTTAGCCTCGAAGAAGCGGTCCACAAGCTCACCGGTTTTCCGGCGAAGAAACTTCGGCTCAACCGTGGTTTGGTCAAAGAAGGAATGCCCGCGGATTTGACTGTTTTCGATCCGGATAAAATCGACGATTTGGTCAGCAAGCAGTTGCCCGACGTCATCGATGCCGAGGAAGTGAAGAGACACCCGCCGGGAATGAAGGCAGTCATCGTCAATGGCGCGACAGTGGTGGAAGAAGGTCACTGCAACGATGTCTTCCCTGGTAAGGTCCGGCGCCAGCAGCTTTGCATCAACTAACTAGATTCTCCCCTTGCGATTTCTGAACATGTGGCGTTGGCTTAGCGGCCAACGCCACATTCCATTAGACCATAGCTTCACGAGGATTGAATCAAAATGAAAACCTGCGCTATCGATATCCATCATCATTACGTTCCCAAAAGCCTGTTGGAAGAAGCCAGAAAGCGCGGCAAGCATCTCGGCGTCGAACTAACGGAAAAAGACGGACAGCAGTCGCTGTCGTTTGCCGGCGGGCCACCTTTCGCGCTCCACCCGGAACTCCCGGCGATCGACGAACGGCTAAAGATGATGGAGGATTCGAAGCTCGCCATGGCTGCGCTGGAAGCTCACACAGCAACATTGGGTTATCGCCTCACCGGTGAGCAAGGCGAAAACTGGTGTACCGTTTACAATGAGGGAATCAAGGGTTTGATCGACAGCCACCCGAATCGATTTGTCGGCATGGCCTCGGTGCCACTACAGGACCCGACCCGCGCCGCCAAAGTCCTCGAGCATGCAGTGCGCGATTTGAAATTCAAGGGCGGTTACATCGGCACCAACGTCAATGGCAACTATTACGGCACGCCGGATTTCGATCCGTTCTGGGCCAAAGCGCAAGAGCTCGACGTCATGATCGTGATGCATCCTGAGGATGTCGCCGGCGCCGATAAAATGAATCCTTACGGTTTGAAATTGATTTGCGGCAATCCCGCCGACAGCGCGCTCTGCTTTGGCTTTCTCACCTATAGCGGCGTATTCGACCGATTTCCCAATCTAAAGCTTTGCATTCTCCATGGCGGCGGATTCTTCCCGTACCATCTCGGGCGCTTCGACCGGGGCTGGGAAGTTCGCGCCGGCGCCCGCGCGGCCAAAGCCAAGATGCCGCCCAGCGGCTATCTAAAGAATATCTACTACGACGACATGATTTATCGGCTCGATACCATCAAGTATTTGATCGGTCTGGCTGGCGTGGACCACATCATGGTGGGGACGGACTATCCCTATGATTTGGGCGATTGGGGCGCGGCGAAGAAGGTTGAGGAACTGGACGTCTCCGAAGCCGACAAGCTACTGATGCTCGAGGGCAACGCCAAGCGCTTGCTGAAGTTGTAAACGGACCTGATTTATTAAGGAATTGCTTGTTGACCAGCACAGCAACGCCTGTGTCGTATTTAATTCGAAACGATGCTCTAGAACTGAGATAAAGCGCCTTCCGCTGACACGATCAGATGGAAAGCTGCAGGTACCGGACACGTAACCGCGACCGGTGTCTGCAGGCACCGGTCGCGATACAACTTATGTGCAATCTATCGAAACGCGATTAGCCCCATCCAATCGTAACATTGCTACATTTGATTTCGTGATATCGTGGATTGTCTGGCCGCCGCCTCGTGCTGTTCACGTCGGGAATACCAGTCGGTGGCCCAGCGCACAACATCCTCTTCCTTGTCGCGGCACCTTTTCTGCACCATCGAAACGAACTTCTCGTAATCCCCTTCAATTTCCGTCAGGTCCTCGTCCGAGAAGTCTTTCCAGTTTTTTTGCAGTTCGCTTCTGAACTCAGGCCAGTCACATTTGAACTGATCCGGATTGAGCCGATGTTTGTTCATATGTCCTCCAATTGTGTAGTGTACTCCGGAAGGTGCACAGCAGGTGCCAAGCGCGTTTCGGAAATAAATTGGCGAAGATATTCTAGAGTTTTCGCCGTAGCAACTTGTGATGTGTCGTGTTTGCAACAAAAGTCTCGCGTCAGGGACATCTTCGCTCAGGACCTAAGATGAAGAGAAGTCGCGTAGGTTCGGCACATCGTTCGGCTGAACAAACGTCATGAACTGGTCCGTCTAAAGCGTGCCAGCCTAAATTGATGCGCATCCAGAAAACAACCTATACGGATGCAGCACAGCGTCACGAGACAAAACATTAAGAAATCGACGAGCCGTAACTGAAACCCTCGGCCGATCCGACTCGAGGTTCTCAACCCAGAGCTAAAGTCCAGCAGTAAATCAGCACGAGAACTGTGGCGCTACCGCAGACCCATTGCATTACTTGTCCCGGCATAGTGGGAAAGAACAACCCGACCGGAACTCCTAATAAGGCGCCGCAGAAAAAGCCGAACAGGTGAGCCAGAAGATCCGTGCGGCCGCTACCGGTGCCAAGCATCGCAAGTAAGCCAAGCGCAGCCGCGATTGGAATCCAGGCGCCACGTCTTCGGGTTGGTTCTCGTCGCCTCCTAACCAATCCCAGAGTCCCGAGCACCCCGACTGCGCCGAAGATTGCAGTGGAGGCTCCCACCGAGATGTGGGAAGAGCCTTGCATCAAGGCGTTGGCTAGATTCCCGCAAGCGCCGGCGAGCACGACCAGAGCGGAGGCAAACCCGGCGCCTACGATGCTGGAAAGCGCCGTGACGAAAATGGCTGCGGCCACGGCGTTGCTAAACAAATGAACAACGTCGGCATGCAGGGTGAGAGCCGTGACTGTGCGCCATAGCTCGCCGTCAAGTATTCGGCTCGCTTCGGCGCTGCCTTGATCGAACCACGGGCCGGCCTCTTTCCACCTAATGGCAACGGCATGACTTAAGATCAGCACACCCGCAACGACCATCCCTGCGATCAAACTTGCGAAATCATCCGCACGATTCTGGTTTTGAACAGGAGCGGTATTCTCCTTTTCGTAGGCTGCCAGGCCGGCAAGCGCCATTTCCACCTCAGCCGCAGGAACGCTGAGAACAACACTCCCCTCGTCATGATGTAAGCTGGGCGATAAGCCTTGAGTTATCAGAACAAGCGCCCACTCGTCGGCCAGTTTAGAATCAGATGTAACTCTTAGAACAACTTCCGAGCGGTCCTTCATGAAAGTTGGATCACAGCTTGGCGAATCACGTTATCTGAGTTTCATGTGCGTCATCGACTAGCGCGAGCGGTTTTCAGTTACAAGGTTTTCACGGCGGCCGGAGAACAGTGCGCGCGTTCGCTATCGGATCTGTTCGGCTTTACGGCCAATGGCACGCAACATGCCGCCGAAGAGGATTCGATGCAGAGGATAGACAGCATACCAATATGCAAGCCCTGCCAAGCCCACGGGATCGAAGATCGCATTCTGGGTTATACGAGTTCCACTGCCATGCGGTTCCAGTAGATATTCAAGCCAGGCGCGGCCCGGCAACTTCATTTCCGCGAGCAAGCGCAAACGGCGATTGACATCTACTGCTTCCACCCGCCAAAAATCCAGAGCATCGCCGACCCGCAACTCTTCCGGGTGGCGACGGCCGCGGCGCAGGCCCACGCCGCCGACCAGCAAGTCTAACCAGCCGCGTAACTGCCAGAGCCAATTTGCGTAATACCAACCTGTCGCTCCACCGAGTCGACAAATCACAGCGAATACGCGTTCGCTAGGAACCTTGACATGGGCAACCCGCGAATCGACGAGTCTATTGCCAAATCGCACGCCGGCCCAGGTAGGTTGCGCCCCCGCAGCGGAGAGCGAATCGGACCAGCGGGTCGCGGCGAATTCCAGGTCTTCGTTGCGCAACGCCGCCGCAATCGCTGCCGCGACACCGAGCGGCCGGATGTCAAAAGCGGCGAGCGCTGCTGAATCGCGGACGATCGTCGGATTGCGAATGCTGTCGACGAGCTTTCGTCCAGTTCGCGCATAGACCGGCGTGATCAGCGCCAGCCATAGACTTGATAGCCTGGGAGTGATTACAGGAACCGAAATCATAATGCGCCGCAAACCGCGTTGCCGGGCATACTCCGCCATGATGTCTTTGTAGGATACTCGATCGTTTCCGCCGATTTCGAAGATCCGGCTTTCGGCCGTGGTCAATTCCAAAGCGCCGGCCAGATAGTCCAGGACATCGCGCACCGCGATGGGTTGCGCGGTGACCGACACCCATCTAGGCGTAATCATGACCGGCAGACGTTCGACTAGGGCGCGAATCATCTCAAAGGAAAGGCTACCTGAGCCGATAACAATAGAAGCGCGCAATTCGATGACTGGTACTCCGGAGTCGCGCAAGATGTTGCCGACTTCTTGACGGCTACGCAAATGGGAGGAGAGCGCATCGCCGCTTCCCAAGCCACCGAGGTATATGATTCGACGTACTCCAGCGCGCCGCGCGGAAGTGGCAAAGTTGCGCGCGGCGATCCGGTCCTGTTTCTCGAAAGACTCCGCGCTCCCCATGGAATGAACGAGATAGTAGGCCTGGTCCACGCCGCTCAAAGCGGCATCGAGAGTTTCAGGGGCAAAGACATCCCCGGCAACAACTTCGGTGGCCTGGCCGATACGGGGCCGGAGATACTCAGGACGACGCGCGAGGCAGCGGACTCGGTAGCCTTTTGCTTCCAGAACCCTGAGCAAGCGTCCACCGATGTATCCAGTTGCCCCGGCTATAAAAATAAGATTGCGACCCATCTCCTGCCGCAGCTGATTCCCGTCGAGTTATGATCGGATACGAGAGTTTCTGTGGCTTCTTGTTTACTCTTACAGAGAAAGCGTTATCTGCCAAGGCAACGAGCTGTAGGCTTAGAATGGAAATAGAGGAGATATGACGCCGACGCGAGGATTCACTCAACCGATGCGTCTACTTCGGGTGGATCTCGTCAGCGGTTATTTCAACCAACCTGCTTCTGTGTAGGCTCTTACTGCTCCGGGATGTAACGGCACGCCGCCGAATTCCAGCGCCGCGCGACCTTCAATCCGGAGC
>JAICEJ010000282.1 GCA_025924215.1 Candidatus Binatia bacterium | reverse complement strand
TGGGGCGGCGGCTCCGCCGGTGGCACTGATCACATACTCGTCGGTTTGATCGCCAAAGCCGCCGGCGTCGACCCGGCCAAAATAAATTACGTGCCGTTCAAAGGCGGCGGCGAGGCGATTGCCGCCATCGTCGGCGGGCACGTGACTGCCGGCGTGTCAGGGATCGGTGAATTTGCCGAACACGTAAAGGGGGGCCGCATGCGCGCTCTGGCAGTCTCGAGCGCATCGCCGATAGATAACGTCCCAACACTCAAGGAACAGGGCTTGGCCGTCGAACTTACCAACTGGCGCGGCGTCTTCGGCGCGCCAGCGATCACCGCGCCCCAACGCGATGCTCTGATCAAGATCGTTCGCGGTGCCACCGAATCGGCAGCGTGGAAAACGACCCTGGAGAAACTCGGCTGGTCGCCGATTTTCCTGAGCGGCGAAGAGTATAAAAAATTCATCGATGAGGACACCAAACGCATCGGCGGGATTATCGATTCCCTAGGCATCAAGAACAAGTAGCCGGCTCGACCCATGAAAGCCAAACCGGCCGAGCTGGTGCTATCGCTGGCCGTCTTGTCGTTGGGGATTGCGGTGGCCATTGGCACTGCAGGTCTGTCAGGAGCGGGCGGCTACGCGCGGATCGGACCCAACCTTGCCCCCGCCGTGATTGCCGGGGGACTGATCCTTTTGGGATTGTGGCTGCTCTATGAGGCTATCTTCGGCGGCTGGCGTAACGCCGTGCCGGACAGCCCTGAGGCGCGCGGCGAGCACGACTTTTTTCCCTCCGCTTTCATCTGGGTGAGCATTGGTCTGATCGCGCAGATGCTGTTGATTCACCGCGCCGGCTTCGTGCTGGCGCAGGCGACTCTGTTTACTTGCGTCGCCCGAGGCTTCGGCAGCAGGCGCTACCCGCGAGATTTCGCCATTGGCCTGGCGCTCGGCGTTGCAGTCTTTCTTTTCTTCGTGAAATTCCTAAACGTAAACCTGCCGCCGGGTTGGTTGGCTCCGATCATGCGTGGCGCGGGGATTTAGCTTTCCAATGGCTGAAACCTTTAGCTCACTTCTCCAGGGTTTCAGTGTCGCACTGACGCCGCTCAACCTCTTATGGGGATTCATCGGGGTGATGCTCGGGACATTTATCGGCGTGCTGCCGGGAGTCGGCCCCGCTCTCACCGTCGCGATGCTCATGCCGCTGACCGTCAGACTCGATCCCACCGGCGCGCTGATCATGTTTGCCGGCATCTATTACGGCGCTATGTACGGCGGATCGACGACGACGATTTTACTCAACACGCCCGGAGAATCGGCCTCCATCGCCACGGCTCTAGAGGGCAATTTAATGGCGAAAAAGGGCCGCGCCGGACCCGCGCTTGCCACCGCTGCCATCGGTTCATTCGTCGCCGGCACTATCGCGACCGTGCTGGTGACCTTGCTCGCTCCCTTGGTTGTTGAGGTCGCCCTCCAGTTCGGGCCTGCCGAGTATTTGGCATTGATGATCTTTGCGTTCACCACGGTATCGGCGGTGATCGGCAGTTCGACGGTGCGCGGCTTGACCAGTTTGTTTCTCGGGCTGCTGCTTGGCGTCATCGGCATCGATAGCCAGACCGGCAGGTCCCGATTTGCCTTCGGCGTACCCGAATTGCTCGACGGTATCGACGTAGTCGTGCTCGCGGTCGGACTGTTCGCGGTGGGCGAAGCGCTCTACGTTGCCGCATACACCAGCCGGTTGGAAGAAAAGCTGGAACAACTGAAAGGTTCGCTGTGGATGTCCAAAGAGGACTGGAAAAGATCGGTTCCGGCGTGGCTGCGCGCGACCGCTATCGGCTTTCCCTTCGGCTCCATACCGGCAGGCGGCGCCGAGATTCCAACATTCTTATCCTATGCAACCGAAAAAAAATTGAGCAAGCATCCTGGCGAATTCGGCAAGGGCGCCATCGAAGGCGTTGCCGGTCCCGAGGCCGCAAACAACGCGTCGGTAACCGGCGCGCTGGTGCCGTTGCTCACGTTGGGCATTCCGACCTCGGCAACCGCGGCAATCTTGCTCAGCGCGTTTCAGAACTACGGCATCCAGCCCGGTCCGCTGCTGTTCCAAAGCCAGCCTGATCTCGTTTGGGGATTACTCGCAAGTCTCTATGTCGGCAATGTTCTTTTGCTGATCCTCAATCTTCCGCTGGTGGGGATTTGGGTAAAGGTGCTGGCGATTCCACGGCCCTTGCTTTATGGCGGAATCTTGGTTTTCGCTACCCTGGGAGCTTATAGTTTGCACCAGTCGGTGGTTGATCTGGTGATTCTTTATATCTTTGGACTGCTCGGCTTTGTGATGCGCCGCTGGAACATTCCGGTTGCGCCGGCAGTGATCGGACTGATCCTTGGCCCGCTGGCTGAAACGCAAGCGCGGCGCGCGCTGGCTATCAGCCAGGGTGATCCGATGGTATTTCTCACCCAGCCCATTTCAGCGGCAATCTTGGGTCTTTCTTTGCTGCTGCTGATTGTCCCGGTCGTTGTCAAGGTTGCGCGGCGCAACAGATCGCTGTAAATCCCTCGCCACACTTTCCCTTCTGGTAAATTGCTGAAGAACTTAGAGCAGCTTGCGGAAAGTGGTTCTGTCAGGCTGCTCAAAAAATCTCACAGGCGAGGCGCGCGAACTTCGATGAGCTGAGACTTTCTATGAGCCCTGTCAAGCCTCGATCGGTTTTTTTCACGCCGCCTGGCGCAATTTCTGTCGTGCAATATTGGCCAAGTGATGGGTTTCATCATAAGGTTTATGATCTCTCCACATCACAAAAATAATCTTCAACCACTTCGCTCCCAAAGCTCGAAGTGCTTGGGGATGGCTATGTCCTCTGGCCCGTTGGTCTCGATAAAAGGCCTTGGCCCACTCGCTGCGGTTTATCGAGATAAAAGCAAACCAGTAAACGGCGTAGCGCAATTGTTTGTTACAAGAAAACCGAAACTCAACAATGCGACTCTTGCCACTCGATTTAGTCACCGGGACTGCTCCCGCCTCAGCCTGCAGATGCTTAAAGGATTCCCATCGAGCTGGAGCATCTCCCAGCTCGGCCCAAAGCGCCGGCAGCAGCGTTCCGCTTTTTCCTCCCGGCAGCTTCTCCACAAGCCTAGCGGCCGGTGTAGAGGCGAAAAAACGTTCGACCTTGTCGCTGTACTTCTCTGCGGTTCGCAGCGAAGCCTCAAGCTGATCGAGCAGCACTTCGAGCAACTGAGCCTTGGCTCTGACGACGTGATCGGGAACCATAAGTTGCGGCTTTTTCAGTTCCTCCCACAGCTTGGTACTGCGTGCTTGACCAAGATGAGGATGCTGCTCGACAAATCGGCTCCACTGTTTACGGCTAAGCTTCGAGAGCGCCTTTGGCGTCGAATACTGCTTGAGAAAATCTACTGCTACACGCGACTCCAGATCCCCAAAAACCTCTATCGGTCGAGGATAGTACTCCTTGAGAGTAAACTTGAGCTGATTGAGCAAACGTGTTTTGTGGCGCACCATTCTTTGCTGATCCCGTGTAAGCATCTTAAGCTCCTGGGCCTGCTCAGAATTTGGCGCAAGAGGCCTGAGGTGACCGTGGTCGGTGCGAAGAAATTCCGACAGTACCCAAGCGTCAAAGGCGTCGCTTTTGGATTGGCTCATTCGAAACCGGTCCCGAGCGCGATCCAAGACCTTGGGATTGACCGGGTAAACCACTACCCCGTGATCCAAAAGAAAATCCACGATTCGCCCGTGTGGCTTCTCAATCGCCGCCCACAGCTCCACCTGCTCAGCTCTGCTCTGATTGAGCCAACGCCCCAACTCCGCCAGCCCTTCAGGGTTCTCTTGGACTTTCATCTCCATTACCTTTATCCCGTTCTCATCGCCACCGTACAGCTGGTGCACTCGGTCTGCCCAATCTACTCCCAGATAGTATCGTGGCACTTTGTCCTCCTTCTTTACTTACTTTATTCCAACAGCTGTGAACGGAATGTTAGCCTTATATCGGTCCTCTACGGGACAACTTTCCATAGAACTTTTAACTCCGTCCTTTTGCTGGTCGGGACAGTCTCAGCTAGATCCTCTGACGGAATCGCGTACGTAAGGTCCTCTAACCAGCAAGCTTCTTGGACTACGAATGCAATATCTATCATCGTATGCTGACTTCAGTAATATAAGGCGTACGCTTCAGTACGTTGAAGCGAGTCGGGCGAGCGCAACGATATGAGGCTTTTCAGCAGCCTGCTACGCTTTCTCCAGACCGATAGAAAACATGCGCTCGAGATCATGTCGTGAATAAACGCGGAAAGCGATCAGAGTCTCGGAGCTGGTGATACCCGGCAATGCGCGAATATGTTCGGTGACAATGTCGGCCAGCTGATCATTGTCCGAAGCGCGGACGATTGCGGCAAGATCATAGCGGCCGGCCAGCGAGTAAACTTCACTGACGCCCTCGGTGTCGGCCAGCGCTTCCGCAACCCTCTTGGTTTTGTCTCTTTCGGTGGTTAGCAAAACTATTGCGGACAGCATAAGGGCCTCCTTGATCGGAATAACTACAACGAACAGTCGTCAATCAACCTCTTAGCTGCGGGTCATCGGCGATTCGATCGAGCGCAGCACCGGCGCCAACACCGTCCAAACATTCTCCGCGACAATTTCATGCCCGCCGGCAGTGGGATGAATACCGTCTGGCAGATTCATCTGGCGCACGCCGCCGACGCCTTCTAAAATGAACGGAATTAGCGCGGCGTTATTCTTCTTTGCCAGCGCGGCAAACATTGCCTCGAAATCACGGCTGTATTGGCCGCCCATATTGGGCGGCATTTTCATGCCCGCAACGACGATTTTGATCTGAGGATACTGTTTTCTGGCGCGATCGATAATCGCCTGGAGATTCTTGCGGATGACTTCCACAGGTAAGCCTCGCAATCCGTCATTGCCGCCGAGCTCAAGCACCAGGACATCAATTTTGTTCTTCAGCAGCCAATCCATCCTGGCTAAGCCGCCGGCGCTGGTATCGCCGCTTTGACCCGCGTTGATGACCTTGAAATTGAAGCCTACTTTATTGATGCGTTGCTGAATAAGCGCCGGATAGGCCTGCGACAATTCAAGGCCGTAGCCGGCGGTGATGCTGTTGCCGAGGAACAAAACGATACGCGGAGAAGGCGCCGCGGCGGCGATCCCGAACAGCAGCACACTTCCCAGGCACGCCAGCCACCGCCCGCGGCTAGCCGAGGCGCGTTGTGTTAAGCGCTCTAAAATTCTAAACTGAGCACTGACCGATCGATAGATGCTGTTGCGATTCATCCCGCCGTTCCTTACCTCAACCACTCATTACGAAACATTGGCCCATGGAAAAGATTATTTTAAGCGTAGAGCATTTAAACAAGCTTTTTAAGAGCGGTGATCAATCCGTAACGATTCTTCACGATATCTCGTTTGCAATCGAAGAGGGCAGCGCCTGCGCGATCGTCGGTCCTTCCGGCAGCGGCAAGACGACGTTGATCGCAATATGCGCCGGCCTTGAACGGCCTAGCAATGGAGCTGTGCTTCTAAACGGCACAGCCATGCATTCAGCCAGCGAAGAAGAGCTTTCCCGTGTGCGAAACCAGTTGGTCGGTTTTGTTTTTCAAAGCTTTCAGCTGCTTCCTTCGCTCACCGCGCTGGAAAACGTCATGGTGCCGGCTGAAATCCGCGGCGAAAACCACGCGCGCAGCCGCGCCGAAGATTTGCTGCGGCAGGTCGGTCTCGACGCGCGAACGCATCACTATCCGATTCAGCTTTCCGGCGGCGAACAGCAGCGCGTGGCCATCGCCCGTGCATTTATGAACCGTCCGAGAATTCTCTTTGCCGACGAACCCACCGGCAATCTCGACAGCGAAACCGCCAGGGAGATCGTTCGGTTGATTTTTCAGCTCAACGCCCAAGCCGGAACAACCCTGGTACTGGTGACGCACGACCGGGAGCTGACCGAGCAGGCCAATCGGGTCATCAGCCTTAAAGGCGGCAGAGTGCTCTCGGACATGCGAAAGGAGACCGGGGTAGCCCATGTCGCCGATGTTTAGAGGGTGGATTTGGAAGATGGCTTTCAGGGACGCGCGCCGTCGCATCAAACCGATGTTGCTGGCGATGTCGTGCGTTGTTCTGGGAGTCGCCGCGATCGTCGCGTCATTTTCATTCCGTGACAATCTTCAGACCAGCGTAAGTGCCCGTGCCAAGAGTTTGCTCGGCGCAGATTTGGTGATTCAAAGCCGCGAACCGTTCTCACCCGAAGCCGAGGACTTGCTGAAGTCGATCGGCGGCGAGCAATCGCGCCAAATTGGGTTTTCCTCGATGGCCTTTTTTCCTGGAAGCGGTAGATCGCGGCTAGTCGAGGTGCGCGCGGTTCGCGGCAATTTTCCCTACTATGGCGCTCTCGAGACCGATCCGATGTCGGCACGCCAGGAGTTTCAAAGTGGCGCCAATGCCTTCGTCGATGAAACGGTTATGCTGCAGTTCAACGCGCGCATCGGCGATCGGCTGCGCATCGGCGAGCAGGAGTTTCGCATCGCCGCGAAGCTGTTAAAAATTCCCGGCGAAACGCTGGCTTTCTCGCTGCTCAATCCGCGCATCTATGTGCCCCTGGATCATTTTCAGCAAACACAATTGATTCAAAAAGGTAGCCGGGTTCTCTA
>JAICEJ010000281.1 GCA_025924215.1 Candidatus Binatia bacterium | reverse complement strand
GCGCAAAGAACGCCTGACGCGCGAGCTGCGGCAGCGGTCCCAACCAGACGGCAGCGAGTATCAGCAATCCGCCGGCTATAACACCGCGGCGCATCAGTAACAGCTCCGGACGAAGACGGCGACGATGGCGGCATAGACGACAGCCACCGCGCTCAGCGCCGACAGCAACAGGGTGGCAAAACCCAGGAAACGGTGCCGGTCCTCGGGCGTGTCATCATCGTGTGGCAGGTTAGCCTGGCCAAAGCTATGCCGGTGATGCCCATTCCAACCGATGGCCCCAATTGCGGCGAGCGCCAGCGCGGTATAGACGCCAATGGCGATGCGCGCGCTGTCCAGCGGACCGCCGAGCCCGACCACCTTTGCGCACCACACCGCCGCGGTGCCGTAGCACAGCAGGAAATGCGCCGCCCATATCACCGGCGAGGCGGTGAGCAGCCACAGGCTCTCGTTGGCTTCAGGCAATCGAGTTGCCATAGTGTCTCTCGATTTTGGATTTTCGATTTTGGATTTTGCATTGCCGGATGAAGAAGCAGGAGAGATTGAGTTTACGGTGATCATCTAGTCGCAGTGCAACTTGATCCGACTTTTTCGATTCAACGCGGATACTATTCGAACAGCCGGCAACTGACATAACCGCCTTGTTACTCAGAATCCCTGCCCAATCTAAAATCGAAAATCCAAAATCCAAAATTTTCCCTACGTTGCCAGCGGAAAACCGGCGATTACAGCGACCGTGATCGCAGCGGTCAGCGCGGTGAAATGCCAGTAGAGCGCCACGTTGCCGATATCGCTGTCGTAGCGGGCCGTCATTCGTCCGGCGATCCGGCGCGCCAAGCAGTACAGTTGCATAATTACGCCCACGAAAACTTGAGTTGCGGTCCAGATCACAAGTATCCACACGGTCGCCGGATAGACATGGGTCGTCGGATCGAGGCCGGTGAACCACGGCGCTGCGATCAGCGCGGCTGTACCGGCTAGGGCCAAGCCGGCTGCGAGCAGCACTGCGGCGTAGAAGCCAAGTGCGCGATCATCCCTGTTCCAGCGGCGCGCCAGCAACGTCAGCAGCCAGGTTCCCAGCAACAGGGCCGCCGCCAGTCCCGGCCAGAACACGCCGGGCCCCGGCGCCGGCGTCGGCGGAAAGTCGGTGCGCACCGTCCAGAAGAAAAAATATCCGAACACCAGCGACATGAATGCGCTTAGCATCGCCAGCATTGTGATGAACATCGCCCACCATCCGACCGATTCGCGCCCCGACATATAGAGCGGCAACGTCAGGCCCAGACCGACATCCTTTCTTTCTTTTTCGGGAATGAGCGCTGTCCCGGTCCATAACCAGTAAATGATGACGCAAAGCGCCAGCGCCAGGCTAAGTATCGCCGGCCACCACCAGTGATAGGTGCCGAAGATGAAAAAGCCGCCGGTCGTTAGAGCGGCCCAAAGAGTGATGAATGACGAACCGGGAAGCCTGGCGCATTGCTGCGGCTGCGCGTCGATGACCGAAGTGATGATGGTTTCCCGTCTCCCTTCTTCGGCGTCCGGCAAATAGAATCGGCCTTGATCGATGTCGCGCACAAAATTCGGTTGATCCCAGAGCGGGTAGCGGCTGTCAATCTCCGGAATGGAACGAATACCCCAGGACTTGCCGGGCATTTCTTGAGTCCACTCAATCGTGCCGGCCTGCCACGGATTGCGCGCCGCGTAAGGCTGCTTCTTCTTTGGGCGGAGGATGTCCCAGAAAACGACGCCAAGACCGGCGGCAAGAATGAAAGCGCCGATCGTTGTCGTCAGGTTGAGCGCGTCAAAACCAAGACCGGCCGGATAGGTGAAAACACGGCGTGGCATGCCGCGCAAGCCGGTTATATGCATCGGCAGAAAGGCGATGTTGAAGCCGGCGAACGCCAGCCAGAAGGCGATCTTGCCGAGCTTGTCCGAGAGCATTTTGCCGTTGATCAGCGGGTAGAAATAATAACAACCGGCGAGAATCGGGAAGAGCGCGCCACCGATCAGGACGTAATGGAAGTGGGCGACGACGAAAAAAGTGTCGTGCGCCTGAAAATCAAACGGCGCCACCGCAACCATCACGCCGGTCAATCCGCCGAGCACGAAAATCACCAGGCTGCCAAAAGCGTAAAGCATTGGCACCGAACGGACCACACGCCCCGCCGCCAGGGTCGCGATGAAGCAGAAAATCTGCACGCCGGTGGGCAGCGCTACCGCCTGAGAAGCGGCGGCGAACAAGCCGATCGAGATTCCCGGAAGCCCGGTCGTGAACATATGATGCACCCACAGTCCAAAGCTTAGAAAACCCGTGCCCACCGCCGCCAGCACAATCCAGCTGTAGCCGATGATCGGCCTGCCCGCGAAGGTCGGCACGATCATCGCGATCAGCGCGACCGAGGGCAGAAAGATAATGTAGACCTCCGGGTGACCGAAGAGCCAGAAAAGATGCTGCCACAGCAGCGGGTCACCGCCGCCCGCCGGATTGAAAAACGGCCAATGAAACGCTCGCTCCACTTCCAAAAGCATGCTGCCGGCAATAAGCGGCGGAAAGGCGAAGACGATCATCGCCGCCGCCACCAGAACGTACCAGACATAAAGCGGGACGAGGTTGATGCGCATTCCCGGAGGCCGGGTTTTGAGCGAGCCAACCACCATCTCGACGGCGGCGGCAATGGCGGCAATTTCGATAAACGAAAATCCCAATAGCCAGATATCCGCGCCGATGTCCGATTGATAAGTCGAAGTAAGCGGCGGGTACATGAACCAGCCGCCGCGCGGCGCTGCGTTGAAAAAGATCGAACCGCTCAAAAATATCCCGCCCAATAAGAAGCACCAGAAGCCGAAGGCGGATAAGCGGGGAAAAGGCAGGTCGCGCGCGCCCAACATCTGCGGCAGGAACAATACGGCTATCGCCTCGAAGATGGGTATCGCAAACAGAAACATCATCACCGAGCCGTGTACCGTGAATGCCTGGTTATAAAGCTCGGCGGAGAGAAAGTCGTTATTGGGCACCGCTAACTGAATGCGCATGAGGAGCGCCAGCACACCGCCAAAAAGCAGAAACAGCAAGGTCATGCCGGTATACCAAAGTCCGACGTCTGAGTTATTTACCGAGGACCAGTAGCGAAAACCTGACGGTGTTTCCCACGTTTTCTCCAGCCGCTGCGCCTGCGCGCGCTGGATCTCGTCGGCCGGCGCCACAGCGAGAGGTTCGATGTCGGATTGCTTCATGACATTAAATTACGTTGGAGCCGTTGAACCGCGTTGCTCAGTCCAATGGCTATGCTCCGGTTCAAATCGCCTGAACCCTAAGACGGTTTGAACCGTTGAACGACTTGAATCGATTTGAATAAAACGTTTTCACTTGAGTCCTTTCAAGTACACTGCCATGGCTTGCAGTTCTTCTTTCGGCAGCATGCCGAATTGCGGCATGAGCACTCCCGGTTTGGTGTGTTCCGTGCGGGCGATCCACTGAACCAAAGCAGCGACATCGTTCGGCAAAGTGCCGGCGCCGATGCTCAGCCGCCCGCCCACATGGGTAAGATCGGGTCCTACCATTCCGTTGGCCGGGGTGCCGCGGACCATGTGGCAAGCGCCGCAGCCGTTGGCGAGAAATAGCTCTTCACCTCGCGCCGCCAGCGGCGCGCCGGGTGATTGCGCCGGCGCCGATTGGTGCGCCAGCCAACGCGCGAAGTCCTCCTTCTCGTGGACGACAACGTCGAAGCTCATCAACGCATGCGAAGTGCCGCAATATTCGGCACACGCGCCGCGAAAAACACCGGTTTTGGTCGGCGTCAAAGTAAGCCGCGTTACCCGTCCCGGGATCATGTCGATTTTGCCGCCTAGCGAGGGAATCCAAAAGGAGTGAATGACGTCCGGGCTTTCCAGATGAAATTCCACCGGCTCTCCGACCGGCAGGCGAATCTCGTTGGCCAATATTACCGGTTCGTCGGCCGATACTTGATAGCGCACCCGCCACCACCACTGCTCTCCGGCCACGGCAATTTTCAGGCTGCCTTCGGGTGCCGGGGCCAACAAGGTTGGTAGAGGAGCTAACCCATAGACAAGCAGCGCGGCCAAGGCGATGGTCGGAAAAATCGCACCACAGCCGATGATCAAAAAATTGGAGCGTCGCTGGTTATGCGCTTCGGCGGAGGCGCCCGCGGCCCATATCGCCAAGCCGATTACCGCGATCCAGATGACAGTGCCGCTAATCGTCATCCACCAGAAGATTTCGGCGATGCGTTCAGCTGCGCGCCCAGCCGGATCAAGCGCAGATTGCGGTCCGGCGCAACCGGCGAGCGACAGCGTACATATCAGGAGAATATGTCGAGACGCGCAATTAGCGCGACTGCAGCTGATGCGAGTGAGAAGAAGGTCGATGACGGGATGCCTTTCGTATTACGCTTGAGCGCCGATCCGAGCTGCGATTACGAAATGGATTTTTGTATCAAAAGCGAGAAAAGGTTCCAATCTAAAATCCAGCTTTGGGACGACCATTTTAGAACGTTGCTTTTAACGTCTCGAGGATCGCATTTGATTACGCATGTGCCGGGTAACTTTCGCGGCGAGTACATATCGGAACGTGCATCGAGCAAGACATGTTCCAGATCTGCCAACTCACTTATGATTCTGCGGAATCGGGCTAGGGCCGCGGCACAAGCATTGCTCTGAGTAGCCGAGCGAACTCTGCTCTTTAATAAACAACTGGAGAGATGCGTGGGTGATCAGCGGAGCCAATCAATATCGCCTGAGAGAATTGCCGCCCAGGCGTTCTTCATCGGACTGGCGCGTGCCTTTGGCGGCGCACTGATTTTTTCTTTACCGATTCTGATGACGATGGAAATGTGGTCGCTCGGATTTTCCATCGATAAGTTCAGGCTCGCCTTGTTGCTGTTGTTGAGCATCCCTCTCTTGATCGGCCTCTCTCATTATATGGGCTTCGAGGACACCTTTGGTTTTAAAGATGACGCGCTTGATGCGTTTGTCGCTCTAGCCGTGGGCTTCGTCGCCGGCGCAGTGACGCTCAGCCTCTTCTCGGTCATCGGATCTGACATGTCGGCATCCGAATTTATCGGAAAGGTTTCTATCCAAGCGGTGCCCGGCAGCATCGGTGCGATGTTTGCGCAGAGCGAGCTCGGCGGCAAAGAAGGAAAGAAGGAAGAGAAAAGACGCCACGCAGGCTATGCCGGTGAAATATTTATTATGGCTGCGGGCGCTCTATTTCTTGCTTTCAATGTTGCCCCCACCGAGGAGATGATTTTGATCGCGCACCAAATGAGCATCTGGCAATCGATCGCGCTTATTTTAGTTTCGCTCCTGATCATGCATGCGTTTGTTTATGCGCTGGAATTTCAGGGAACAGCGTCGCTGCCGCCTGGAACCCCCTTCTGGAGCGTCTTTCTTCGCTTTACCATTGTCGGGTACGCCGTTGCCCTGTTGATGAGCCTCTATATGCTTTGGACCTTCGGACGGACCGAGGGTTTGGCTTTTTACCAAGCTATATCGATTTTAGTCGTGCTCGGGTTTCCAGCCGCTGTCGGCGCCGCCGCGGCGAGGCTGATACTTAGCTGAGGATAAAATGGCAGCGCGCACCGATCACACAACCAGGGGGAGACAAGGTTCCAAGATGCCGGCGCTTACTGAGGCGAGATCCACTCCCCAGAAGCAGCAAGAGAAGGACGCCATTCCGATCTGGGAATGGATTGTCGCCGGAGTTGGTTTGGTGTTGGTCGCCAGCGTGATCGGCTTTTTGATCTATGAAGCTTTCACCGGCAAACGGTTGCCGCCCGACGTAAAGCTCTCGGTGGATTCGGTGGTTGAGATCCGTAACGGTTTTTTAGTGCGGATTACCGCTGTCAACGAGGGTGGCATGACGGCGGAGGGAGTAATCGTTGAGGCAGAGCTGAGGAGCGGCACAGAACCGGTAGAACGAAGCCGGACCACGATTGATTATCTGCCACCGCGCTCAGAGAAGCGAGCCGGTTTATTCTTTACGCGAGATCCTCGGCAACTCGATCTTCAGGTGCGTTCTTTGGGGTATGAAGAACCTTGAGACCGTCAGCTTGCTTGCGCCAATTCCCATAGCCGCATGTACTCGGCGCGTTGCTGAAGTTACAGTTTATTGAAGGATGTCGTCGCCGAGTTGTCGTCTTCTGCAGCAGTTCTTGACGAGGTACGAGCTTTACATGTGGGCATGAATGACTGGGAGTTAGCTGCGGCGGTGGACCGTCAGTGCGAAGGCAGGAAAGAGGCAAAATGGACAAGGCTGAAGTGGTGGTGATTACCGGTGCATCGGCGGGAGTTGGGCGGGCAACGGCGCGCGTCTTCGCCAAACGCGGAGCAAGAATTGGATTAGTAGCGCGGGGGCGGGATGGCTTAGAAGGCACGCGCGAAGAAATCGAGAGGGCCGGGGGAAGCGCTTTGGTATTGCCCACCGATGTTGCCAGCCCGGAGCAGGTCGAAGCTGCTGCACAAGCGGTGGAAGAAAACTTCGGGCCTATCGATATCTGGATCAACAACGCCATGGTGTCGGTTTTTTCGCCGATCAAAGAAATGACTCCGGAAGAATTTAAACGGGTCACGGATGTTACCTATCTTGGCGCTGTGTATGGAACGTTAGCGGCGCTGCGGCGCATGTTG